>DATBSM010000177.1:0-11599 GCA_036559785.1 Gemmatimonadales bacterium | reverse complement strand
CACCACGCCCCGCTGCTCATCGAGCTTCGGCTGGCTGATCGCTCCAGTGAGGTGCCCCATGCGGTCCGACTCCATCCACAGGGCTAGATCGAGGGCGTTGGTCGGCACGTTCTCGAAGTAGTTGGTGCGGTCTTCGTTGGTGGTGCCGTTCATGTCGGTAGCACCGGCCTGTTCCATCGGGCCGAAGAAGTCCTTGTCGTAGCTCTCCGAGCCGTTGAACATCAGGTGCTCGAACAGATGGGCGAAGCCGGTACGCCCGGGCTTCTCATTCTTCGACCCCACGTGATACCAGACGTTCACTGCCACGATCGGCGCCTTGTGATCTTCGTGGACGATGAGGGTCAGCCCGTTCGGCAGCACGAACCGCTGAAAGGGGATGTCGAGCCGGGCATGGGTGGCCGGCTTCGGAGCCTGGCCCTGAAGCGGGGCGGTGGAGCTTGCCGTGACGAGCAGGGTAGACAGCAGTAGGCTGACGAATCTGGCTGGCACGTGGACCTCAAGGCAGGGATGACATGCGTACGATGATGGCAACGTTCCAAAGACGCTTAGCCGGCGTCAAAAGTTGCAGAGAAAGCCCGGTCAGGCCACCGGTGCGGCGGCGGAGGGGGGAGACTCATTGAAGCTCAACCAGTAGCGGGCCAGGGTCTGGATGGTGTTCCAGAACTCATGATGCCGCACTGGCTTCTGAATACAGCTGTTGGCTCCCAGCTGATAGCACTGGGCCAGCTGACGAGGGTCGATGGAGGAGGTGAGCACCACGACGGGGGTCATGAACGTGCGTGAGTTTCCCCGCAGCCCGCGCAGCACCTCGATGCCGTCGAGCCTGGACAGCTGCAGGTCCAGCAACACCAGGCGGGGCGGCGCGGCACCGAAGCGGTGGCGGAATGCGCCGCGACCGAGGAGGAAGTCCAGCGCCTCCTCGCCGTCGCGCGCGATCTCGATGTGAGCGGAGGGAACCAGCTCCCGCAGCGGCCGCAGGGTGAGCTCGACTTCCAGCGGGTTGCCTTGGACGATGAGGATGTCGGTCGGCAGCGGGGCAGCGGGGCGGCGGGACAGTTTTCCCGTGGCTGAACTCGAGGTCACACCTGAGATCCGTCGTCGCTGGTGCCGTCATCGTGGCTGGCCTGCCGCCCCGCTGCCCCGCTGCCGCGCTGCCCCAGCGTCAAATAAAACTTCGCCCCCGCATCCGGCTCCGATTCCGCCCACACCCGGCCCCCGTGCTTTTGCGCGATGCGCTGGACGATGGCGAGGCCGGCCCCGTTGCCCTCAAACTCATCGAGACGGTGCAGCCGCTGAAACATCCCGAAGAGCTTACCAGCATAGGTCATCTTGAACCCCACGCCGTTATCCTCGACGCCCAGGCCGACCTGTCCGTCGGCCTCCACCGGATGGATCCGAATGGTGGCCGGTGAGCGCGACCGGGTGAACTTGACGGCGTTGGCGAGCAAGTGAGTGATGGCGATCTTGGCGAGCCCCGCATCGCATTCCACGGTCGGCAGCTCCTCGACCTGCCACTCGATGACCCGTCCGTCGCTGGACGAACGCAGCTGGTCCACGACGTCCTCGACCAGTGTGGTCAACCCAACTTCCCGGCGCAGCAGGTCCTGCCGCCCGATTCGGGAGAGGCCCACGAGATCGTCCACCAGCGTCGCCATCTGGTCGGCAGCCTGATATATGCGCTCGGCGTAGTGGAGGGCGCCGGGGTCGAGATCCTTCCCGTGGTCATCGAGCAGCAGGCGCGAAAAGCCGATCAGGTGTCGGAGCGGCGTGCGTACGTCGTGGGACACCGAGTACAGCAAGGTCTCGACTTCGGCCGTCGCCGCCCGGAGAGCGGAGCTCTTGTCGGCCAGCCTGCGCTCCAGCTCCCCGGTCTGTCGAGCGAGCTCCTGCCGAAGTCTGGCGTGCTGAATGGCGATGGCCAGGGGAGTCGCAACCTCGAACGCGATATCCCGGTGCTCGACATCGAACGCAGCCGGGGCGGATGCGGCGAGATTGATCTCTCCAATCACATTCCCCTCCACCATGAGCGGCGAGGACAAGAACGATCGCAGGCCTTCGGCCTGGAGCTGGCGGAGCATGGGAGGCGGGTCCTTCTCCGCGGCCAGGTCCTCGATGTAGCGGATGGAGCCACGCTGGAGCACCTCGGCGGGCGGAAGCTCCGCCATCGACAATGAAGTGGCGGCCAGCTGGACTCCCCCCGAATAGCCGGCGATCATCTCGGCCTGGCCGCGCTCGAAATCAAAGAGGACCACGGTGCAGCGCTGGCAGGGAACCATCCGGCGCATCCGGCCCAGGGCCGCACGGCCCACGTCCGCGGGTGACTGCGCCGCGAGGATCGCCTGGTCCATGTCGTGCAGCATCGCCAGCCGGTCCGCCGAGCGACGGAGCTGCTCCTCGGTCCGCTTTCGCTCGGTGATGTCGGTGACCATACCGACGGTGCCGACCAGGGCGCCGTCCTTGCCCAGGATCGGGCTGGACGACACCAGTCCCCAGACCTGAGTGCCGTCCCGCCGCCGGAAGCGAAGGTCCTGGTTCTGACCCGGCGACATCCGACGGCCCAGGGTGCGCTGGGCGCCGGCCCGGGACTCGGGCTCGATGAAATCGAAGACCGGCCGCCCGAGCAGGGTGCCGTTTACGTATCCCAGTAGATCGGCGAGCCGCTGATTGACGTAGGTGATCACCCCGCGGTCGTCCGCCACCCAGATGCCCTCCTGGGCCACGTCGACGAGCTGCTTGAACCGCTGCTCGCTTTCCTGCAGCGCTTGGGTTCGTTCTTCCAGCCGTGACTGTCGTCCTTCGAACGCCGCGGCATGACCCAGGGCCGCCCCCATGAGGCCACCCAGCAGCTGGAGCGCCTTGGCATCCCGCTCGGAGAACGCGTGGGGCTCGGGTGAGACCACCTTGAGCAGGCCGAGTATCCGGTGCTCGTCTTTCAGGGGCACGACCAGAATGGAACGAATCCCCAGGTCCTTGTAGGCCTGGTGGGGGACCCGGGGGTCGGATTGAGTGTCGTCGCAGCGCTGGAGGTCGCCGGTGCGCGCGCAGAGCCCCGAGAGACTCGCGTTCATTTTGAGCCGGGGTGCCGCGGTGCCGACTTGGACCAGGGGGACCACATCATCGGCTTCGATCGCCTCGATCACCGCGCCACTGGCGCCGGTGAGTCCCCGGCTGCGTTCGGCGATGACGCGCATGACGGTGTCCGAGTCGAGGCCGGCCGCCGAGACCGCCTTCTCCACCTCGAGCACTGCCTGAAGCAGCTCGGTGTCCAGGCGCATCGCCTCCTCGGCCAGCTTGCGCTCGGTGATGTCGAACTCGGTCCCCATGTAGCCGATCTGACGCCCCGATTCGTCCCGCATCGGCTCCCAGGAGCTGGAGCACCAGCGGATTTGACCACTGCGGGTGATGACCCGGTATTCCTGGTCGCGCAGCGCGCTCCCCTGCGCCAGCCGGTCCCACTCGGCCAGGATGGCCGGCCGGTCCTCATCGTGGATGTACTGGAGGAATTCCTGCTCCCGGATGTCCTCAACCGGATAGCCGGTGAGCCGCTCGAAGGCAGGATTGACGAAGGTGAGCCGCCGCTCCATGTCGTAGGTGATGACCCCCTCGCGCATGGTTGCGGTGACCGTCTGCAGCTGGCTTTGGATCTCGGCTGTGGAGCGCTCGGCCCCGCGCCGGCGCCGGCGTTCCCGCCAGAGCAGACCCAGGAGCAGAACCGACAGAGCGAGCAGTGCGCCGCCTGCCAGGAGGTAGGCGCCAGGAAGCTGAATCAGAGGGACCACGAATCCGAAGATACACCTTCGCCCGGGACCCGGCGAGGAGGCATCGGTCCACCGCTGGGGTTGGGTATCCGCGAAACGCTGGCGGCCGATCCGGGGCTACTCTACACTTCCCCGATGGCCTTCCTGGACGACAAGCGGGACCGCGCGGCCTTCCTGATTTTCGTGCTCGGGCTGGGTCTGGTGTACGCCCTTTGGCCCTTCAGCACCGGGCTCATCGGGGTGCCGGTTCTCTATATCATGTTCGCCCCGATGTACCGGGCGCTGGTCCGATTGGGCCTGAAACCCGGGCTAGCTGCCGGACTCGTGATTCTCTCGGGAATTCTGCTCATCGTAGGGCCGGGGCTGTCGTTCCTGGGGGTAGTGGCAAACGAAGCCCAGGATATGGCGTCGGGGGTGATTCGGAGTCCCCTGCTCACCCGGCTCCGAGAGCTCCGAATCGGCCCCTATGACGTGGGTGCCCAGATCGAATCCTTCGGATCGAGTCTGGTCAGCTGGATCGGCGCCAGCGCGGTGGGATTGATCGGCACGGCCACCCGGCTCGGCATCCAGCTAACCATCGCTTTTTTTGGACTGTACTACCTCTTGCAGGATCCCAGGTCCGCCTGGAGGCAGGTGCGACCCTTCATCCCCTTCTCGGCTCGCAACGCGGAGATCCTGCGGGAGCGATTCCGGGGGGTCACGATATCTACCCTCGTCGGAACGCTGCTAACCGCTTCGATTCAGGGCCTGCTCGTCGGGGTCGCATTCTGGGTGACGGGTATCCCGAACGCGCTGTTCTGGGGCGTCGTCACCGTCATCGTCGCGATCTTGCCGGTGGTGGGAAGTGCCCTGGTCTGGGCGCCGGGCGTCCTCCACCTGGCTCTGGAAGGTCGCTACGGTATGGCCATCGCTCTGGTGCTCTGGGGCGCGGTGGTGGTCGGGAACGTGGACAACGTCATTCGGCCGATCGTTTTCCGGCGCTGGGCCCAGATCCACCCCTTCATCACCATCATCGGTGCGTTTGCCGGAATACAATACTTCGGACTGCTGGGCCTTCTCATGGGGCCGTTGGCCATCTCGTACTTCTTCGAGCTGATCCGGATGTACAAGGAGGAGTACCTGATCGAGGAAGCCGTGGCGGAGGAGGTCATGGCCCAAGCCTCCCCCTCCAAAACATAAACACCGGTATCCCCAGCAGGATGAGCCCGGTGCCCTTTACCGCATTGCCGGGGTTGGAGGCGATCGATCCTGTCACCACATAGAGCGCCGCGAGCATGAACCCCAGTGGCACCAGGGGGAATCCGGGCATTCGATACCGAATCGTAGAGGACTCCCGGCCGGTCCGTTCCCGGGCCCGAAAGACGAATACGGTCGACGTCACCGCCGCGAAAAAGATCCAGTCGCCAAAAACCACGTAGTCCAACAGCTCGCCGTAGCGGCCGGTCAGCGTGAGGATGATCGCCCAGGATCCCTGAAACAGAATGGCGGCTGACGGGGTGCGATACCGGGGGTGCAGCCGCGCCAGGCTGGGAAAGAAGAGCCCGTCGCGAGCCATTGCCTGATAGACCCGGGGAGATACCAGGATCACCAGATTCAGGAACCCGAAGGTCGAGATCGCGATGCCCGCAGCGATGAGCCGCCTGCCGGGGGGACCGAGCAGCGCATCCATGGCGTCGGCCGCTGGGGCACTGCTGCCGGCCAGGCCCGCCAGGCCAAGGGTGCGCAGGTACGCCAGATTGGCGAGCAGGTATGCCGCGACCACTATGATCACTCCCACCACCAGGGCGCGGGGCAGATTTCGCTCCGGCTCGATCAGCTCCTCGGCGACGAAATTCGTCTGCTGCCAGCCGCCGAAGGCAAAGAGCACCGGGACCAACGCGGTGCCCACCGCGAGTAAGAGACCGCCGTGGGCCAAAGGCTCCAGCGGTTCCGTGGAGGGCGCTGCCGGAGCGAGCATGATGCCGGCCACGATCAGGATTGCCAGCGCAGCCAGCTTCAGAACCGTGAACACATTCTGGGTGACCGCACCCGGCCTTACTCCCAGATAGTTTACCGCCGACAGCAGCAGTATCGCGCCAACTGCGAGCGGCAATCGCGCAGCCGGTCCCAGTCCGGTGAGGGCGGCGGTATACGTCGCGAACGTCACGGCCACGGCGGCGATGGCTCCGGTGGCGATCACCAGCAAGAGCGTCCAGGCATACAGAAATGCCGGCAGCGGTCCGTAGGCGTCGCGGAGATAGGCGTAGCCCCCGCCGGCCACTGGCCGTCGCGCGCCGAGCTCGGCAAATACCAGCGCGCCCAGGAGCGCGATGCCGCCGCCCAGCACCCAGACTCCCAGGGTGAGCTCGAAGGTTCGAGCCCGCTCGGCCACGAGCGCCGGATTGAGGAAGATGCCGGAACCGATGATGCCCCCGACGACCATCATCGTCCCGGAGAAGAGTCCGATCCTTCGGGCGTAGGTGCCCGAGGACGAGGTCGCACCCGCAGTATCCGGCCTCACCGAATTAAGTTGCGGCATGTTCCAATTCTGGTTGCAGAGATCTGGAGGCTCCTACTCTCGCGAGCCATGGCACCCATGATAGCGACACTTCCAACTCGACGGCTGGGCCAGAGCGATCTTCACCTGACCACCGTCGGCTTCGGCGCCTGGGCCGCCGGTGGAGGTGGCTGGGCCTTCGGCTGGGGCCCTCAGAATGATGCCGATTCCATCGCCAGTATCCGGCGCGCGCTCGAACATGGCATCAACTGGATCGACACCGCGGCGGTGTACGGGCTCGGGCACTCTGAGGAAGTCGTGCGTCGCGCTCTCGAGGGGATGCCCCCAGCCAGTCGTCCCTACATCTTCACGAAATGCGGGCTCCTCTGGGACGAGGACGACCCGGAGGCGCCACCTCGCCAGGTGCTCGAGCCGGAATCGATCCGCCGGGAGTGCGAGGCGTCTCTGCGCCGGCTCGGGGTGGAGCGAATCGATCTCTATCAGTTCCACTGGCCGGACCAGAGCGGAACGGAGGTGGAGGATTCCTGGGGGACGATGATGCAGCTCGTGGATGAGGGCAAGGTCCGCGCGCTAGGGGTCTCGAACTTCGATGTGGACCTGCTCGAACGTTGCGAGGCGGTGCGGCACGTGGATTCGCTGCAGCCGCCTCTTTCGCTCATCCGCCGGCAGGCGGCTGAGGCGGAAATCCCCTGGTGCGCGGCGCACGGAACCGGAGTCATCGGGTATAGTCCGATGCAGTCGGGCCTTCTCACCGAGCGCTTTTCCGTGAATCGGATCGAGTCCCTCTCCGAGGACGACTGGAGGAGGCGCTCGCCGGACTTCAGGCCCCCCAAGCTGAGCCGGAACCTGGCGCTGCGAGACGCCCTGCGGCCGATCGCCCAGCAGCATGGTACCACGGTCAGCGCCGTCGCGATCGCATGGACCCTCGCGTGGCCTGGCGTCACCGGCGCGATCGTCGGGGCGCGCTCCCCTGACCAGGTGGATGGGTGGATCGGGGCCGCGACCCTCGAGCTGACCCTTGCCGACCTGGATCAGATCGCCAAGGCGGTGGGACAAACTGCCGCCGGCTCCGGCCCAGCGCTTCCGAAGTAGGCAGGAGGATACGGTGGGGATACATCACATCACCGCGATAGCAGGCGAGCCGCAGCGTAACCTGGACTTCTATGCCGGTATGCTCGGGCTCCGTCTGGTCAAGCTGACAGTCAATTACGACGACCCTTCCACTTATCATCTGTATTATGGTGACGAGGTGGGGCGACCCGGCTCCCTTCTGACTTTCTTCCCCTGGCCCCAGGGCCGTCGCGGCCGGCAGGGAACCGGGCAGGCCGGCTCCGTATCCCTTGCAATCCCGTCAGCATCGCTGGGGTTCTGGATCGAACGCTTGCTGAGCCAGGGGATCAAGTACAGCGGACCCGTTCGCCGCTTCGAGGAGCAGGCCCTCTCCTTCACCGATCCGGACGGGCTGCTGGTCGAGCTGGTGGCTACCCCGGAGGGGAACGGGATAGAGCCGTGGGGGGAGGGGCCGGTGGTCCCGGAGCACGCCATTCGGGGTTTGCATGGCACCACGTTGTGGGAGGACGGTGATACCGGGACGGCAGACTTCCTGGTTGGCGACCTCGGCTTCCAGGCCGCAGGCGAGGAGGGTGGTCTGATCCGCTTTCAATCGTCTGGGCCCGGGCCGGGCCAGGTCGTGAACCTGAGGCGGGCACCCGGCTTTTGGGGCGGGGTAGATGGAGTCGGAACGATACACCACGTCGCCTTCCGAGCGGCCAGCGAGCAGGAGCAGCTGGATAGGCGAGCGGGGATCGAGGCGCGGGGAATCGAGATCACGCCGGTGATCGATCGCCGGTACTTCCGATCGGTCTACTTCAGAGAGCCTGGCGGGGTCTTGTTCGAGATCGCCACCGACGGTCCGGGCTTCACGATTGACGAGCCGGCGGCGGAACTAGGGGCGCGCCTGATGCTCCCACCCGCGTATGAGATCAGGCGCAAGGAGATCGAAGAGGTGCTACCTCCCCTTCACCTGCGCCAACCGCGGAGTGCGACGGCAAGAATGAGCGAGGTCTGACCCCTGCTTCGGTCTTTCTTCTCTTACGCCGTTTGCCGAATTTTCGCATTGGTAGACGTACCGCCAGAGTGGCGGCATTCGCGGCGTCTGGCGTCGCCCGCTCCTATCACTTGCCGGTTGCGCGCCAGACGCACCGGCGATGCGAGTTGAGGATGTATGTGATGCTTCCTGCTGCCGTCCTTGAACAGGAGCGCCTCTTCGTGGCCGAGCGCCTCCTCACCGAGATTGAACGTCGCCACAGCTTGCCCCATCCCGCGCAGCGTGAAATCCACCCCGTGATCATCGACCGATTCCTGACAGCCTATCTCCCGGAGACCAGAGATGGGGAGCCCGCGTCGCTCGCACTCGAGTACGCGTTCTCCCGGAGCCTGCGCGAGGCGCTGGAGCTCATGCGGGAGGTAGTGAGCGAGGCCCCGTCAGGGTGCGGGGCTGCCCTGTACGTGTACGACCTGGATACCGGCATCTAAGGTGGTGCCGAGGCACCAAGAATAAGTCGTCCACCCAGGCGCTGTCGTTGTCGTGGCAGCGCTTTTGGTTTCCTCGCGGTTCACCTCACTCACCTCCACGCTCAAAGCCATCGTGAGTACGTGTCATGCCTTTGCGTTGGGCGTCGCAGTTCTTCTCCTGGCTGCACATCCGGCGGCCGGCCAGAGCCACCTGCGGAGCGACCAGGGGGAGGAAGCCGAGGTCTCGGACCTGGCGGTCCGCCTGGCTTCGCTGTCGGCCGTCACCGGTTACGAGCGCACGCTGGTCGATACAGTGCTCGGGCTGCTGCCGGGGTCCTCTCGTGATCGCGCGGGCAACGCATACCTGACACTTGGGGCAGGGGCCAGCCGGCGCCTGGTGGTTTGCCCACTCGATGAACCAGGATACGTGGTCGGGGGAGTCCGTGAGGACGGCTACCTCACCCTGCGTCGGGTGCCCGGCCGGGTGGCACCGCTGTTCGATCAACAGCTGGAGGGTCATCGCGTCACAATCCAGGGCAGGCGAGGCCCGATCCCGGGAGTCGTGGCCGTTCGTTCGATCCACCTGACTCGCGGACGCCAGGTCGCCGATGTCCCCTTTACCGTGGATGATGCCTTCGTGGATGTCGGGGCATTCTCGCCTCAGGAAGTCGCGGGGCTGGGCATCGGCGTGCTGGCCCCGGTCACCTTGACCAAGCGGCCCCAGAGCTACGGCATCGGTTTGCTGGCGGCTCCGGCAGCGGGGCGTCGCGCCGCGTGTGCTGCTCTGCTGTTGGCCGCGCGCCAGTCGGCCGTAAGTGCGAACACGCTTCCTCCCGTGACGGTGGCATTTGCCGTCGAACAGGAGTTGTCCCAGCGCGGACTCGGTACTCTGGCGAATGGGTTTGGGCCGTTCGAGGAGACCCTGGTCGTCGATGGCCGGCCCGGTGCGCGTGGTGCTCTCCAGCAGGGACCCGACCCCGACACACTGGTCCGGTGGCCGAAGTTAGGGCGAGTCACCCGGTGGTCACTGCCGGTCGCGTATGCCGGCACGCCGGTGGAGACGGTCTCGTCGCGAGATGCGGCGGCTTTGCGGGATTCACTCGTGGGTTGGATCGGAGGTGACCCCGGCTCGAGCCGTCCGGTTGAACCGGCCGCAGGCTCCTCCAGGGTAGTGAAGCCTGGCAGCACACCGAAGAGGCTGCTGGAGGTCGTCAATGTGCTCGCGCCCCTGGTGGAGAGTTATGGCGTCTCGGGCATGGAGGGGCCGGTTCGAGCGGTGGTCAAGCAGTTGCTCCCGACGTGGGCCCGCACCCAGACCGACAGCGCCGGCAATCTCTGGCTCACCGTGGGCAAGGGAGAGCCGACCGTCGTCTTTGTGGCGCATCTGGACGAGATCGGATTCCGAATTGCGGCCGTCAGGGATGACGGGTCATTGGATCTGACTCCGGTGGGTGGACTGTTTCCCTCGCTATGGGAGGCGAAGCCGGCGCTGGTCCACACCGGACGCGACACCGTTCCAGGGGTATTCATGCCCCGCGACTCCGGATCCGGGCCCGAGTTGAAGCGCACGCCACCATCGCTCCGGGCCGAGGTCGGGACCGGGTCACGCGAGGCAACCGAGTCACTCGGAATCGCCGTTGGACACACGTTGACCATGCCGAAGCAATTCGTGCGGCTGGCCGGGAGTCGAGCCACCGCCCGGTCGTTCGATGACCGGGTGGGATCTGCAGCCCTGGTGCTGGCCGTACGGCGGCTCAAGCCCGAGCGTCTCCGGCACACGGTGATCTTTCTCTGGAGCACCCGGGAGGAGATCGGCCTGGAGGGCGCCAGTGCCGCGGCCAATGCGCTGGGACTCCGGCCGGTGCGGGTGCACGCCATCGATACGTTCGTATCGGCCGATTCGCCGCTCGAGCCCACCGCCTTCGGGGTGGCTCCGCTGGGCCGGGGGGCAGTAGCGCGGGCGCTGGACAACAGCTCCGTTACTCCGCCGCGCCTGGTGGACTCGCTGCTGGCTCTGGCACGGGCTCGTCACATTCCCTTGCAGGTGGGCACCACCAATGGCGGCAACGACGGCTCGGTGTTCGCCGCGTACGGGGTACCCGACGTGCCGATCGGGTGGCCACTCCGGTACTCACACTCACCGGCGGAGACGATCGATCTGCGGGATGTCAGCAGCCTTGCGGCGATGATCCAGGCGGTGGCAGAAGGTTGGTAGCAGTGGGCCTTGCACTCCAGCCACGGCTCTGCATATTTATGCAATATGCAATCGACCCCACTGGCGCTCGCCTTCTCCGGCGGGCTCGATACCTCCTACTGCGTCCCCCGCCTGGCCGAGGCCGGGTGGTCAGTGCACACGGTTTATGTGAACACCGGTGGTGCCTCGCCCGCTGACCGCGACGTGATCCGGCGGCAGGCGGAGCAGGTGGGCGCCGTCCAGCATCACGAGATCGACGCCCGACAACAGGTGTACGATCGGTTCGTCCGATTCCTGGTCCAGGGGAACGTCCTGCGGGGCGAAGTCTACCCGTTGAGCGTCGCGGCCGAGCGGACTCAACAGGCTCTCTCCCTGGTTGAAGCCGCCCGCCGGATCGGGGCCCGAGCCGTCGCCCATGGTTCCACCGGGGCCGGGAACGATCAGGTCCGCTTCGACGTCGCCCTCCGCGTGCTCGCCCCAGACCTCCAGATCGTTACGCCCATTCGGGATGAGGGAATCCAGCGCGAGCAGGCGATGGCATTCCTGAACGCTCGTGGCCTCCCGGTTCCGGCCAAGGCCGGCTCCTATTCGATCAATCGCGGCCTCTGGGGCACCACCTGGGGCGGCGGCTGGACC
>DATBSM010000176.1:0-5293 GCA_036559785.1 Gemmatimonadales bacterium | reverse complement strand
CGCTGCCGCCCCTCGCCAGCAGGAGCCGCCCGTCCGGAGGTGCGTAGCTGCCCGGCAGGGTCGCCAGCTCCGCTTCGAAGCCTTGAAAGCAGAGATCGACTCCAAGCGAGGCGGCATACTCCTCGAATAGCAGCCGCGCCGTGGCTATATCCGCGGCGCCGCTCGCCTCGGTGATTCTCAAGTCGGTTGGGGATGCCATCGTTGCACATCGGCAGAGGATCGCTCGGTTAGAGCCCACTGAATTCGCTGTGCCCCGTCCACCACGCGCGGACCGGGGCGCGAGGTGTAGGCGTTCCCGTCGATGATCGATACCGGCACCCTCCGCAGCAGCTCCAGCGCTTCAAGGTCCTGCAGCGAGTTCAACTCGGCGCGCGCGCGCTCGATGCCAAAGCCGCAGAGCATCACCACGACGTGGTCTGGTTTGAGCCCGCTCAGCTCGCGCCACTGCCGCCGGGCGGAGTGGCTCCCGGGCGAGGCACCGACATCCTGGCCGCCCGCCGCCGCAACCAGCTCCGGAACCCAGTGGCCGGCCAGGTACAACGGGTCGAGCCACTCGATGCAAAGTACCCGGAGCGCCTTTGCCGGCGTGGCTGGGAGGAGTCTCTTGAGCCGGCTCTGAAGTCCGAGCACCAGCTCCTCAGCCTCATCCTCCAGGTCCAGCGCCTGGCCCACGCGCCGGATGTCGGTCCAGACCCCCGGGAGGTCGCGGGCCTGGAGGGAAAGTACGGCGGGGGCGGGGTGCATCGCTGTGGTTAGCCGATGGACCTCGCCGTCCGCCACGGCGCATACTTCGCAGAGATCCTGGGTGATGACCAGGTCGGGAGCGAGCCGGCGGACCAGATCGGCCGCGATGCCGATGACGGGTTGCCCAGCATCGCGCAGGCGGCGGACCTCCGCATCGATCGATGCTCCGGGCGCGGCCACATCCACCGGTGAGGCGGTCACTCTGGGGAGGCCCTGAACCGATGCGGGGTAGTCGCACTCGTGCGAGATGCCCACCAGATATTGCCCACCGCCCAACGCTGCCACGATCTCGGTTGCCGCCGGCAGCAGCGTGACGACCCGCATCTACCCCTCGGCCAGCCGGCTGGGACGATAGTTCACGAACAGCAGCAGCCCGGTAAAGGGCGCGATCAGAGCTCTGAAATCATGGGTGAGCAGGTATGCCGTGGTGCCCAGGAGTGCGGGGGCCTCGACCAGCGCCCAGATTCCGATTGCCCGGCCGAGGTTCGCTCTCCACCACGCGTCCTGGGACACACGAGGGCCGGGTGGCGGCAGCCGAGCGGCGGTGTACATCGCACCACCGAACAGCACTGCGCTCATCATGAAGAGCCCGAGGTACAGCACCCGACGGTCGGGCAGGGCCGACACCGGCAGTGAGCTGTCGCTTCCGATGTACCATGCGGTGCCGGTGAACAACATCACCCCCAGCACCAGCGCCGCGTGGATGATACGCGCGCTGATGGCGGGTGAAATCGGAGCCGCGGGCGGCACCTTATCTCCGTGCGACGCGATAGAGCAGCGTTCCCAGTATCGCAAACATGGCCAATGCCGCGAGATCACTGGTGGTGAAGCCGCCCAGCAGCCGCTCCAGACCCACCGCATGAGCGAGATAGTCCGCGGCCGGCACCTGTGCCGCCTCTGCCTTGGCGACCAGGGCCGCTGCGATTCCGGCTATCACCACACCCGCGATGGCCCCTCCGGCAATGAGTCCACTGGCAAAGAGGACTCCGGGCCCCGACTCCACCTCGGCTATGGAGCGTGAGCCACTGCGAAGCCGCCGCTCGACCAACCAGCGTACGGCCCCTCCGATGAACATGGGAGCCGAGGTCGAGATCGGCAGATAGACGCCCACCGCTATGGGTAGCGACTGGAGGCCCATGAGTTCGATCGCGAAGGTCAGAAACACACCGATCAGGACCAGACCCCAAGGTAGCTTCTGAGTGAGAATCCCGTCCGTCACCAGAGCCATGATGGTGGCCTTGGGCGAATCGAGCTTGGTGATCGGCTTCCCGTTGATCTCGCGGACCCGGCCGCCGATGCCAGGGTCTACCAGATAGGCCACTTCGCGGGTCGACGGGTCGAGCAAGTACTTGCCCGGCTGAACTCCGTCGGTCGGCAGGTTGACTCGTACCACGTCCCATTCCCGCCCCTCGTGCCGCATCTGCTCCCCCAGACTGGTCACCGATCTATCGGCGGAACCTGGAGCCGCGGCCTGAAGGGTCACACCCGGGTGCCGCTCGGGAATGACGTTGGTGTAGGTGGTGTTGAGCAAGGTGATGGTCCAGCCGATTGCCAGGGCGGAGGTGATGGCCCCAACCATGATCGCGATCTGCTGACGCTTGGGTGTCGATCCCACCAGGAATCCGGTCTTGAGGTCCTGACTCGTCGCGCCGGCATTGCCGGCGGCCACCGCGATGACGCCCGCAATCGACAGGGCCGCCACTCGATGGTCCACGCCGGTCCAGCCGATCAGGAGAAAGATGGTCGTCGTGCCGATGAGCGCGGCGATGGTCATGCCGGAGATCGGGTTGGCGCTCACGCCGATCTCGCCGGTGATCCGGGAGGAGACCACCACGAAGAAAAACCCGAAGACGATGATGAGGATGGCGCCGAGAACATTGACCCCGACCTGGGGCAGCACGGTAAGCAGCAATGCGAGGCCGATCGAGCCCGCGATCGTCACCCAGATCGGCAGGTCGATGTCGGTCCTGATCCGGGTGGCCGCCTCGCCCATGCTGCCCTTGAGATCCTGGAAGCCGGAGCGGAAGGCGGAAACAATTGTCGGTAGGGACCGAAGGAGCGCGATGATGCCGGCGGAGGCAACCGCGCCGGCCCCGATGTAGAAGACGAACGCCGCGCGCACCTCGCTGGGACTCATGTCCCGGATGAGCTTGGTCTCGGCGAAGATCGGCTCGTTCAGGCCGGAGCCGAACAGCTTGATGGCCGGAATCAGCACTAAATAGGCGAGCGAGCCGCCGGCGAACAGATATCCCGCGATCCGCGGCCCGATGATGTAGCCCACACCCAGCAGCTCGGGAGATACCTCTGCCGATATCGATGCCCCCTTATAGAACTCGGAGACTCGGCCGGGATATTCCTTCCACAGCTTGAGCCCGGCCATGAGGAACTTGTAGAGGAAGGCAAGGCCAAACGCCTGGAAGAGCAGGCGAGCCTGGAGTCCGCCCTTGTCGCCCGCGATCAGGACCTCGGCGCAGGCGGTCCCCTCGGGATAGGGAAGGTTTGCGTGCTCCTTGACGATCAGGGCCCGGCGGAGCGGAATCATCATCAGGATGCCGAGCAAGCCGCCGATGACGGCGATCACCGCGACCTTGCTGACCGTGAGGTCGTAGCCCATCAGCAGAATGGCCGGCAGGGTGAAGACCACACCTGCCGCGATGGACTCTCCCGCCGACCCCGTGGTCTGGACGATGTTGTTTTCCAGAATCGTCGACTTGCCCAGGGTGCGGAAGAAGGCCACCGCCAGTACCGCGATGGGTATCGAGGCGGAGACCGTGAGGCCGATCTTGAGCGCCAGGTAGACGCTCGAGGCGGCGAAGACCACGCCCAGTATGGCGCCCAACACCACAGCCCGGATGGTGAGCTCGGCCGGGGATTGGGTTGGCGAAACGTAGGGCTGAAAGGCTGGGGTGGACGTCGGAGGGGAGGGCGTTGTGGTCGCCATGCCAGGCCTTAGTGTCGATGGGGAGCCTACCGGGAATGGTTGAAGGTAGGGAGCGCAGGCGAGGACGTCCAGCCGAAGGTCTGGAATGCTGGAATCAAGAAGGCCCGCCAAGTGGCGGGCCTTCTTGTTATCCAGGCTTGCTGTGCCGATGGCGCCAGATCAGGGCGCGACCAGGCTCGGGTAGACCGTCACAAAGCCGGCGTGGAACTGCGCCGCAGTGAGGATGTGCCCCTGCTTCTGTGCCTCATCGGCAATCTTGAACCCGTATTGTGCCGCCCTCATCCGCTGGGCCGGGGTGCCGTGGTGGCCGGAGCTCTCGAAGGAACAATCGCCGATCTGAAAGAAGACCTGGAGGAACTGCTCCACCCGCTTCTTGTTCATCGTGCCGCCCCGCTTGTGGGTGAGGTAATAGGCGGAGAACGCGTCGGCCATGAGCTCGGTGTACCGGGTCTGCTCAGCCGCATTGGCTGCTGGCGCGCCTGGGACCGGCTCGTCGATGTAGCCCCTCTCATACTGGATGTGGTGGCCGAACTCGTGGGCGAAGACGGCCGGCAGCGCGACGTCGTCGTAACCCACCGCCTTGTAGCCTTCCAGGATCCCGTCGCCCATCACGATCTTGTCGGGAAGCCCAAGCTCAGGGGCCGAGAGCGCAAAGGCATTGAAGCTGAAGAATGGGTGATTCCCGCCGTTGAACCTCTGCGACGCGAGCAACCCCGCGCGGTCCTGGGAAGCCCAGAGCACCGCTGTAGCGTTGTCGAGTCCAAGAAAGATGTCGGACTTGTAGGTCGGGACGACCCGGGCCTCGTTCAGCAGCACGGGGCCGTGCATGGCCACCACCTGAATGTCGGCCGAGTTGATATCCCAGAACCGCTTCACGTCCCGTTCGGTCTTGGTCATTCTCTGGTTGTACTCGCCGTTGTACCCGAAGTACTGGGGCATGGCCGCCGTCTGGAAGATGAGCGCCTCGTAGGTCGGCACCAGGTCAGCCCAGTTATCGTAGAGCTGGAAGAAGATGTCCGGCTCGTTGTTGATGACGTCGAATACCTTATCCAGATACCAATCGACAACCGGTGTCGAGGCGGGACACGCGGTTGGAGTGACAGCTCGCCGCGCCATATCGGTGAAATACTGATCACTCATCCGCACCGAGGCGGGCAGCTTAAGGGGCGCTCTGTTCAGACTGCGGGACGACTGTCCGAGTTCAGCGGGAGTAGTGGGTTCGGTCTTCTGGTCCTGACACGCTGCCGTGCCTAGAGCAACGGCCAGGGACAAACTGAGGACGAGCTTCCTTCTCATGGGTGGGACTCCTGCGCGGGGCAATAAGGGAGGTGGACTTGGAACAAGAAAAACGGACCTGCACGGGCTGAGGTTGGCTCGCTAAGCAGTTCTAACCTCTTGGTACCAAGCATCATCCGAAAAGGCCACGCCAAAGAGCCCTATACCGACCCGGGGTATCTCTGTCGTGCGGCAACATACTACCCCCGGGTACCTGAAAACGCAATAGACAGGTGCTGAGGGCCAGGGTGGCTGCATGGGTCCATGAAGGTGGAATTCAATGGAGCAGGCAGGGTGCTGGTGCTACACCGCCGAGAAGGACAAGGCCAGTTT
>DATBSM010000175.1:0-3695 GCA_036559785.1 Gemmatimonadales bacterium | reverse complement strand
AGCGAGCTCTTCTCGCTGCAGGAGCTCAGCTACGTCCTGTCGCAGTCGATCCAGCTGGACCGCATCGTGGAAGAGGTGGCCAAGTACGCCGCCCGCTTCCTGAATGCCGACGGGGCCATCGTGGTACTGGCCGAAGGCCAGGCGCTTCGGGTCGTCGCGGCCACCGGAACCCTGGAGCCCTTGCTGGGCGAGGTGAGCGAGGATCCCGACAGCCTGGTTCGCCGCGCCATCGGCGGCGACCGCATCGAGGTCGCCGAAGGAGAAGCGACCCCCACCGTTAGGCTGATCGGCGGCATGATGGTTCGCTCCGCGGCAGTGGCGCCGCTGCGGGCGCAGGGCATCGCCATGGGGGCGCTGGCGGTGGCCGACCGGCAAGGCGGACCGCTCAGCACGGAGGACCTCTGGCTGTTCTCTACCGTCGCGACCAACGCCTCAGTGGTACTGGCCAACAGCCGCCTCTACGAGATGGTCCGGCGAAGTGAGACCGAATGGGAGACGACCTTCAACGCCCTGGCCGAAGGGATCGCGGTCGTGGGCCCGACGGGAGCGGTGCTGCGGGCGAACCGCGCGTTGGCCGGGCTTGCGGGAGTACCCGAGTCGGAGATGGTGGGACGCAACTTCGGCGAGATGATCTTCGGCGAGGTGGAAGCGGTAACCGCCCTGATTGAGGCGGCGTATCGAGGTGAGCGTCCTGCTCCCCTGGTGGTGCGGCCGGAGGATAGCGACCGCGTGCTTCGTCTGACAGCGGCGCCGCTGGCCGGGACCGAGCGGGGATCGGTTGTCATACTCATCGAGGACGTGACCGAGCAGCGGCTCCTCGAAGCCCAGATCATCCAGAGCGACAAGATGGCCTCCATCGGCCAGCTGGTCTCCGGCGTCGCGCACGAGCTCAACAACCCACTGACCTCCATCGCCGGCCTGGCCGAGCTCCTGCTCGAGCGGCCACCCCATCCGGAGCTACCCCGGGAGCACCTGCGCGTCATTCATGACCAGGCAGAGCGCGCCGGCCGCATCGTGCGCAACCTGCTGACCTTTGCCCGCAAGGGAGTAGCAGAGAAGGCCGCTGTGGACCTGCGCGACGTCGTGGCACGAACCTCCTTGCTCATCACGTATGAGCTGCAGCTGCACGGCATCGAGCTGGAGTCCGATCTGAGCCCCGAAAGCGCGGTGGTGCTGGGCGACCGCTACGAGCTGCAACAGGTCCTGCTCAACCTGGTGACCAATGCAGTTCAGGCGGTGAGTGCTCTCCCGGAGGGGAAACCTCGGCGGATCACGCTCTCGACCAACCTGACCGACGACGGCAAGGCCACGCTGCGGGTGCGGGATACCGGGCCGGGGGTTCCGCCCCACCTGGTGCCTTACCTGTTTACTCCCTTTTTCACGACCAAGGCGCCCGGTGAGGGCACCGGGCTCGGGTTGTCGCTCAGTTACGGGCTGGTGAAAGCCCATGGAGGGGAGCTGGAGTACGAGGGCGAGCCTCAGGGTGGAGCGGAGTTCCGGGTCACCCTTCCGTTGTTGGAGACGGAGATTCCGGGGGCGGCCGAGCTCGAGCCTTATGCGGTGAACGGCCGCTCGGTCGAACGGCGAATCCTGATCGTTGACGAGGACCCCGCTGTGCACCGGCTGTTGACCGCGCTATTCACCCCGGAAGGCTACGCCGTGGAAGCAGTGCGGAGCGGGGAACAGGGCTTGAGGCTGGTACGGGAACGGGAGTATGACCTGATCATCGCGGACGTCCACGCGGCGACCGGACCGGCCGAGCTCTTTGCCGATGCGTTGCTCGAGGCCTATCCCGGCGCTAGCGGCCGGTTGGTCGTGGTCTGCGCCGGGGAGGAGGAGCTCCCCCCATTGGCCCAGCGCCCCGTGCACCGGGTCCGGAAACCGTTCAACCTGCGAGATCTGAAAGCGGTCGCCAATGAGATATTTCAGTAGCCGGCCGCGGCTGCGGGCTTCCAGGGCATGATGCTGATGCGTCCTTTGACCTTGGCGGTTGCGCCGGATGCGTCGGCTGTAGCCCAGTAGTTCCCGCCAGCGGCCAGGTCCGGTGCGTCGATGAACCAGCGCGTGGCCCGGAGAAAGATGTTGCCGGTGACCTCCGTGGCGTGGCCGCTCCCGTCCAGCACCAATCCATCTCCTACCCCGTCGAACACGTTGCCTCGCAGCTGAGCCCTCGTGGTCCGTTCCAGGACGATTCCCTGCTCCAGTCGAGAGAGCATGTTGTCGTCGATACGATAGCGCCGGCTCGGATCGCCGGGCTGCCCCGGAGCGGCCACCCGGATGCCCACCACGCCACCAATCAGTACGTTGGCCAGAATGGCGTTGTCGCTCCCGTGGTCGCTTACGATACCTGCGGTGCGGGATCCGATGACGGTGTTGGCCCTCAGGGTGCTCCCGCCGGAGTGATCCAGACGGAACCCGATCCCGGTGCTATCGGCGCGATTCTCAAGGAAGGTGTTACTCGAACTGTACGCGGCGGTGAAAGCCACCCGCAGCGCCGACGAGGCGTCGTTGCGGTAGACCAGGTTGCCCACCGACGGGTGCACCGCCGGCGGGGCACCGGCCAGTACCAATCCCATGCTCGACGCCGTGAGATCGTTGTCCACGATGGTATTCGAGTCGCTGGACTCGCGGAGAAGAAGTGCTGCGGCGCCACAGTCCGCGGCCGGCACCTGGGACTCGCAGCGGCGGGTGTAGGTGGCCCGGTTGCGGGCGATGACGTTCCCTGCCGATCGCCAGAGGTGGATGCCCCAGCCATTGTTCGACGTCACGTCGTTATCGGCCAGGTAACTGTCTCGCACATTGACCAGCGCGATGCCGTTCTGTGCGCCGCGGGCGGTGATTCCGGTGACGCTCGCAGCCTCCGTATCCTGAAGCAGAATCCCGCCGCCGTAACTTTCGAAGACGTCCCGCCGGACGATGTCCAGCCGGTCGGCGGAATCGGGTCGCGCCGGCGTGGAACGAACTCCCTGCCTTCTGCTGCCCGAGAGATTCGTGCCGGTGACGCGGTGGGCGCGGCCACCCTCGATCCTCACCCCGTAACGGTAACCGCGAATGGCTCCGCCGCTGATCGTTACTCCATCCACACCCCGGCTCACCACCCCCGCGCCCACATAGCGGCCGGGCACCGAGTCGCCGCTTTCGAGCACCACGCCGGTGAGATCAATCCGGGTTCCCGAAGCGGCGGCGATGATAATGCCGCGCTCGCCAGGGTCGGCAATCCGGTATCGGCCGGGGCAGACCCGGACTTCGCCCTGCACCTGGGTGCCGGCACGGGTCGGCCGGATGCAGGGGGCGTGGGCAGAATTGAAAGGGGCCAGGACAGACACAACAGCGAAGACGGCAAGCATCATGGTCGTACCGGATAGCCCCGTTCTCGGAGGTAGGCTCGAGCGCGAGGTAGAGAAGAATCGTGAAAATGAAAGATCGTAGCGGCCAGCACGCCATGCGCACCAGCCTCGAGGGCCTCGGCCAGGTGGGCCAGATTCCCGGCCCCGCCGGACGCAATCACCGGCAAGGTTACCACCTGGGAGACCGCCTGGATGAGCGGCAAATCGTACCCGGCCCCGGTCCCGTCCCGGTCCATGGACGTGAGCAGGATCTCCCCCGCACCCAGGTCCTCCAGACGGCGGCTCCACTCCACCGCCTCGACCTCGGTTGCCTCACGGCCGCCGTTGACCACCACCGTAAGCCTTCCC
>DATBSM010000174.1:0-5115 GCA_036559785.1 Gemmatimonadales bacterium | reverse complement strand
ACCTTGACGTTGGTGAATCGGATGATGCCGTTCTCCAGCGCCTTGAGCCCCATGAAGTGGAGCCGCTGCACCACATCGACGCCGGGCCAGTCGGCCTCGACGATGAACGCCGTGATCTTCTTGGGCCCGGTGCGCGCCATCACTACCATCAGCTCGGCGATGGTCCCGTTGGTGCACCAGAGCTTCTCGCCGTTGAGGATGTAGTGCTTGCCGTCAGCCGAGAGGGTGGCGGTGGTGCTGAGCGCCGCTGGATCGGAGCCGACCTGGTTCTCGGTGAGCGCAAAGGCGGAGACCGCACCCTTCGCCAGACGGGGCAGATACTTCTTCTTCTGCGCGGGAGTGCCGAACAGCTTGAGCGGCGTCGGAACGCCGATCGACTGCGCCGCGGAGAGCAGGGCAGTGAGGTTGCCGTCCTGGCTGGTCACCAGGCTGATCGCGTGGGTGTAGCTGTACTGGCTGAGTCCCAGGCCGCCGTACTCGGTGGGGATCTTGATCCCGAAGGCGCCGATCTCACCCAGACCCTTTACGATGTCGGTCGGGATCTTTCCCTCCCGGTCGATCTTGTCGCTATCCACTCGCTCCTGCATGAAGCGCTCGAGTCTCACCATGAACGGCTTGGCGCGCTCCAGGTCGGCCGGATCGGGCTGAGGGAAGGGGTGCACCAGATCGAGCCGGAACGACCCCTCGAACAGCTCCCGCACGAAGCTGGGCGACTGCCATTCCTTTTCGCGTGCGGCCTCGGCGACTTCCCTGGCCTCCTGCTCGGTGGCGAGAGGCGGCTGGGTCGACTGTGGGCGATGCGCGAGTACGTCAGTCATGGCTCGAAGGCTCGGTTGAAGTTGTCGAGAGTGGGGTGCCGCGGAGGCCGTGCAGCACCAGGGCGACAACGTGGCGCTTGCGCTGCTCCATCAGGGATTCGTTCTCCAGTCCTACACCCACTGCGGGCGCCACGGTACGAGCATGAATCAGCGGGAACCAGCAGAGTGAAATGATGCTGAGCAAGAGCTGCGCCGCCTCACCCGACGGCGCGTCATCCAGCCCCAGCTCGGCGCTGATGGCGGCCAGTGCCTCCTGCCCGGCGGAGAGGCTCGCGCCCTCAGGGAGCCGGCTTCCACTCAGCGCTTCCCGCTCGATGAGACGGACGAAGTTGGGTCGAGCGGCGAGAAAGTCGAAGTAGTCGGAGACAGCACCGGCCAGAATGGTCTCGGAGTCTTCGTTGCTGGCGAGTGCCCGGGCGCGGCCCTCACGCACCGCTTCCCGCACCTCGGTGAACGAGCGGTCCAGCACCGCCTGATAGAGCTCCAGCTTGGATCCGAAGAAGTAGCCCGGGGTGCCCCGAGAGACGCCGGCCGCGGCGCCCACCTGGTTCAGGCTGGTGGCCTCGTACCCCTGGTCGGCAAAGAGGCGCTCCGCGGCATCGAGAATGGCCGCTCGGCTCCGGTCCGGGTTTCGGGTTCGCTCGGGGTTGGCTGCCAAGGCTCACTCACGCAAAGGTTTGCAGCTTGCTTGCTGATCAGCAAGTTATCCATTGGCGAGAGGTCTGTCAACGGGCACGTTCGTCCAAGAACGGCTAAACAGGTACCTGCCTGCCCGTGGCCTTATCCAGTCGAACCGTCATCTTCTTCCCCTTGATCGTGGCACCGCGGAGCGCCGTAATCACCCGGTGGGCTACTTCGTCGCTGACCTCGACCAGTGAGAATCGATCCGCGATCTCGATCGCGCCGATCTCCTTCGGATCGATTCCCGCCTCGTTGACGATGGCGCCGACCAGGTCGGCCGGGCGCATGTTGGATTTGCGGCCAGCACCCACGTAGATCCGGACGAATCCGGCGCCGGGCTGGCGCTGACGCTTGCCATTCGTCTTCCGTTCCTTGGACGAGGGTCTCGGTGGCTGGAGCTCGATCACCGGCTGCTCCTTCTCGTCCGCCTCCGGCCCGACCACCGCGGTATGCGCGAGCTTCAGCGCGGCGGCTGCAACGTCCATGATCTCGAACTCGTCGCCCAACGACTCGATGACCACGCGATAGCCCTCGAGATCGCCCGCCAGGATCAGGTCCCGGATGGAGGCCTGGGTGACATCCAGCCGGCGGGCACGGACGTCCAGGACCGTGGGGACCGTGGCCACCTGGATCCGCTGCTTGGTGAGCTGCTCGATATTTCGGAGCAGCCGGTGCTCCCGCGGCTCCACCAGGGTAATGGCCACACCTTCGCGCCCGGCGCGACCAGTCCGGCCGATCCGGTGCACATACGCTCCCGGCGAGGAGGGCACGTCGAAGTTGACCACGTGGGAGAGCAGCTCGATGTCGAGCCCCCGGGCGGCCACATCGGTCGCGATAAGCAGGTCCACGGCGCCGCTTCGAGTGCGCTTCATCACCCGGTCCCGCTGGTCCTGGGTCATGCCACCGTGAAGCGCTTCAGCTCGATACCCGCGGCCCCCCAGCGTCTCGGTGAGCGTGTCCACCTCTGTGCGGGTGCGGCAGAACACCAGCGCCAGCGTCGGCGCTTCGACGTCGAGGACTCGGCCGAGGGCGGTCACCTTCTGCGCCCGGGGGACTAGGTACGCGGTCTGGCGGACCTTGGGGAGGGCACCCGCGCGTCCCTTCTCCCGTGCGATCGAGACCCGGACGGGCTGACGAAGCTGGCGTTCGGCGATCCGCGCGATTCGCGATGGCATGGTGGCGGAGAAGAGGGCCGTCTGCCGTTTTGCGGGCGTCGCCTCGAGAATGAGGTCGATCTCCTCGGCGAAGCCCATATCGAGCATTTCGTCGGCCTCGTCCAGCACGATCGCCTTGAGGTCCGAGAGGATGAGCGTCTTGCGCCGGAGATGGTCGAGGGCCCGGCCGGGCGTGGCGACGACGACGTGCACCCCGCGCCGTAGCCCGCGGATCTGCTGATCGAACGCGGCCCCGCCATAGATCGGGAGCACCCCCGTTCCGAGCACCCGTCCGTAGCGGTGAAACGCCTCCGCCACCTGCATCGCGAGCTCCCGGGTCGGGACCAGGACGAGAATGGCTGGGCGGGATGGCTGGGCAGCCTCCGAGCCGAAGCGCTGCAGCAGGGGGAGGGCGAACGCCGCGGTCTTGCCGGTGCCGGTTGCGGCCTGGCCGAGCAGGTCCCGGCCGGCGAGGAGCGGCGGAATGGCCTCCTGCTGGATCGGCGTAGGCTCCTCGTATCCCAGCGCCGTGAGCGCCTCGAGCAGCGCCGGGCTGAGGCCGAGGTCCGTGAAGGTAGACATGGGCGGAATGTAGCGGTTTGGGACCAGCGAGGGTGACGGGTCCCACGTCGCTTACGCTCCTTCGGGATGAGGAATCTTTTCCGTCCTTCCCCTCCTTCCCGTCCTTCCCGTCCTTCCCGTCCTTCCCGCTACGCCGTTCGGCGGGCCAGGCCCACTTCGGCCTCGATCTGTGCGGAATCCAGGTACGCCTGCCTCGTGGCCGCCAGCTGGGTCGCTGAGCCCTTGGGCATGACCCTCCGGAACAGGGGCAGGTACTCGTCCCAGCGCACCAGGATGTTGCGTGCCCTGGCGCTCACTGTCTTCTCCTCGTGCTCCCGTATCAGGCGGCGCAGCAGCTCGACGTCCTCGTCCTCCAGCTTGCTCAGCTCCACCATGTCGCTATTGAGACGGTTGGCAAAGGTGCCGGTCTCGTCGAGGACATACGCCACCCCGTTCGACATGCCCGCCGCGAAGTTCCGGCCGGCGCGGCCGAGCACCAGCACGATGCCGCCGGTCATGTATTCGCAACAGTGATTGCCGGCGCCTTCGATTACCGCTACCGCGCCGGAGTTTCTAACCGCAAACCGGTCGCCCGCCTGCCCGGCGGCGAACAGCTTACCTGCGGTGGCCCCATAGAGCACCGTGTTCCCGATGATCAGGTGCTGGTGCGACATGTCGGCGTAGCCGGCCCGGCGGAACGGTCGAATCGTGATCTCACCCCCGCTCAGTCCCTTGCCAACGTAATCGTTGGCCTCGCCCTCCAGCTCAAGATGCAAGCCCCGGCAGACGAATGCGCCGAAGCTCTGACCGGCTGTGCCGGTGAAACGCAGCCGAACCGATCCAGGTGGCAGCCCCGCGTCGCCATGCTGCTCCGCTATAACACCGGCCACCCGGGCACCCACCGTGAGGTGGTGATTGCGGATCTGGTAGCTGCCGGAGAAGGGAAGCGCGCAGTCGAGATACGGCTTCAGGTCACCCAGGATCTCGTTGTCGAGCGAGATCAGACCGGGACGATCGTTCCGCTCTACCGTCCGTCGACGCGGGATCTCCTGCCCCGCGGCCCCGCTGTCCCGCGGTCCCGCGAGCAGCACCGACAAATCCAGCATCTGCGCCCGGGGCACGCCGGGGCATTCCATCCGCTCCAGGAGGTCGTTGTGTCCGATGATCTCGTCCAGCGTGCGAACGCCGATGCTGGCCAGGATGCCGCGAACCTCTTCCGCGATCAGGGTGAAATAGGCGATCACCTGCTCCGGCGTTCCCCGGAACTTCCCTCTGAGGTCTGCCCGCTGAGTCGCGATGCCGGTGGGGCAGGTGTTGATGTGGCACTGCCGGGCCATATCGCAGCCCATCGCCACCAACGGCGCGGTGCCGAAGCCGTAGCTCTCCGCCCCCAGGAGGGCCGCGATGATCACATCCCGCCCGGTCTTCAGGCCTCCGTCGGTGCGCAGCTCGATTCGATGCCGCAGCCCGTTGCGCACCAGCGTGGCCTGCGCCTCGGCCAGTCCCAGCTCCCACGGGGAGCCCGCGTGCTTGATGGATGACAGGGGCGATGCGCCGGTACCGCCGTTATGCCCGGCGATCAGCACGTAGTCGGCGTACGCCTTGGCCACCCCGGCAGCCACAGTGCCCACACCAGTCTCGGAGACCAGCTTCACTCCGATCCGCGCGCGGGGATTGACGGTCTTGAGATCCTGGATGAGCTGAGCCAGGTCCTCGATCGAGTAGATGTCGTGGTGCGGCGGAGGCGAAATAAGCTGGATGCCAGGCACCGCATGCCTGAGCCGGGCGATGAGGTCGGTCACCTTGTGGGCGGGAAGCTGTCCTCCCTCACCCGGCTTGGCGCCCTGGACGATCTTGATCTCCAGCTCCTCCGCCCGGGTGAGGTACTCCGTGGTCACGCC
>DATBSM010000173.1:0-5080 GCA_036559785.1 Gemmatimonadales bacterium | reverse complement strand
CTTCTCCAGCTCCACCGCGCCCTGGCGCATGCCGAGTGATACGTCGGCCAGCGCCGTGGCAGAGGCACGGAGCGAGTCGGCCACCCGTGCCAGTGAGGTGACCTGCTCCCCGATCTGGCCCACCGTGAGGACCAGCGGCCGGCGCAGCTCGGCGATATGAATCGCGGTGGCCATCTGACCGGCCAGGGTGCTCATGGCGACCAGATCCTTGGGACCATAGAAGTGCCGCTTGTTATGCTCCACCTCGAGCGTACCCAGAATCTCCTCGCCGAAGCGGATCGGATGGATCACCAGCATCCTGACGTCATCGCCGAGGTCGCTCAGCCGATCATCCCCGCGCACATCCCTGATGACCACCGGCTCTTTGGACCTGACCGCGTCACTACGCAACGGAATGATCGAGGCCGCCGGCTCGCCACGGTTCGCCCGCCCGAGCGAGCTGCGGTAGGCCAGCGACGTTTCGGATCCGGATACCCGATAGACCCTGAAGTCGCCCCAGTCGAGGAGCCGGTAGGCTAGACGTTCTATCTGGGTAAAGGATCCCTGCAGTGTGGCGTTGCTCGCGATCGCCGCTTCCATGAGGTGAACCTTGTTCAGATCCTCGGCCCCGATTGCCTCGGCGA
This sequence comes from Gemmatimonadales bacterium, assembly GCA_036559785.1. Taxonomy (GTDB): domain Bacteria; phylum Gemmatimonadota; class Gemmatimonadetes; order Gemmatimonadales; family GWC2-71-9; genus CAVVWJ01. Next base: position 4,457 of record DATBSM010000173.1, on the reverse strand, counting down.
GAATCTGCCGGGTGAGCAGGCCCAGCACCCCCAGCGCGAGCAACACGGCCAGCCAGCCCACCGGCGCCAGTGAGGCCAGGGCCGCGACCACGATGGTGGTGCCGATCAGGGTGAGCAGGTATGAGCTGATCTCCCAGCGCAGGATGAGAATCTTCTCGGCACCCTCGAGCTTGTCGCGGACCAGCAGACTGAAGTAGAACAGCGCCCGGCTGATGAAGAAGAACAGCGAGACCAGAATGGCGGCGGCCGGGAGGAAGTCCACCGTGAGCTCGGTAGTCCCGTTGAGAGCCAGGATCGCGGCGTAAGGGCCGAACGCCGCCACGAAACCAATGACTTCCCGGCCGGAATTGACCAGTCCGGCGCGCGGGTGCTTGCGAAGTCCGAAGACATCGGCGGCGACCACACCGACCCAGAGTCCTGCGACCACTGGCGCGGGACCGACGCACACCGCGCCGACGAGCGTCGGTATTCCCGACTGGGTGAGGTAGGAGTACTTGCTCAGCCGGACCGGCACCGACCGGAGCACGAAAATGCTGACCATGAGCAGCATGGTGGCGACCGGCTGGTCGATCCAGTCGCGATCCCACAGGAGCACGGTGGCGGTAAGAGCGGATCCACCAACCAGTAGAATGGTGGTGTAGTGACGCAGCAGCTTCGGAACATTGACCGTCATTGCGCGTCTCCCCCATCGAGGGCATCACGCAGAGCTCCCAGGAAGCTCCGCGCGGCTCCGACTCCGTCCCGGCCCAGGATCTCGACCAGTGCACTACCGACCACCACGCCATCGGCCATTCGACTGACCGCGCGCGCCTGCTCCGGGGTGGAGATGCCGAACCCCACCGCCAGCGGAAGCGACGTGGCCTTCCGCACTCGTGCCACCGAGTCCCGCAGCTCTACGTCCAGAGACGAACTGGCGCCGGTGACGCCCAGGCGGGCTACCAGGTACACGAAGCCCTGAGCGCCGTCGAGCGTCAGCGCCAGGCGCTCGGCCCGGGTGGTCGGTGCCACCAGGCGAATGAGGTCTACCCCGCTTCGTTGCACCGCCGACTCGACCGCCGGGTCGCTCCCGGCGGGGAGGTCGGTCAACAGGAGGCCCGCAATGCCCAGTTCTTCGGCGGAGCCGAGGAACCGATCCATGCCGAACTGCAGGATGGGGTTCAGATAGCTGAATATGACAACCGGCCGGGAGAGATCCGCCCGGGCGATGAGCTCCAGCGTCCCGGCCAAGGTCATGCCCTGGCGAAGCGCCTCAAAGGTGGAGCGCTGGATGGTCGGCCCGTCGGCGAGCGGGTCGCTGAATGGCACGCCGACCTCGATGATATCGGCCACCTCGGCGGCGGAACGGAGCGCGGCCGCACTCTCTCCCGGCGTCGGGTATCCGGCCGTGAGGTACGGTATGAGAGCCTTACGTCCCGCTGAACTGAGGCGGGTCCAGACCGGCCCCAGGCCGGACTCAGACAAAGTAGTCGCCAGGCGTCAGTCCGAATCGGGCGGGGTTGGTGACCTTTACGATCGACCGCTTGTAGGCGCCGCTCTCATCTTTTTCGGCGAGACTCACCTGGTTACCGGGCAGCGGCACGGTGGCGCCGTCCACGTCCACGGCAATGCGCACCAGCGGACGGTTGAGCTGCGGAGCATCCGGGTTGGGTCCGGCCACGACAGCCACTTCCAGGGTGTCGAGGATGACGCAGGTGCCGACCGGGTAGACACCGATGAGATTGATGAGCGCCTTCACGACCACGCGGTCGTAGCCCCGCTTGGGATTGTCCCACATTTCCTTCAGCACCTGGTCCGGCTCGATCGGCGTTGTGGTATACACCCGCCGGGTAGTGGCAGCATCGAATCCATCCGCCACGGAAACGATTCGAGAGAACATGCCCAGGGTACGTGGCCGGATGGTCTTGGGGTACCCAGTGAGATCCATCTTCATGTGATGCTCGTGCGCCACCAGGATGGACCGATACGGGATTTCCTCATACGAGCGCAGACCGAAGAGCGTCAGCGCGCCCATCCAGGGGTGTTGCTGGATGAACTTCCACTCGCGCTCGTCGAGGCTTCCGACCTTGTTGAGAATTTCCGCCGGCACCCGGGCCTTTCCAACGTCGTGCAACAAGGCGGTCATGCCGAGATCGTACAGCTGGACTTTGGAGAAGCCCAGCTTCTTGCCCAATGCCACGGAGAAGATGCAGACGTTGACCGAGTGAGTGAAGGTGTACTCGTCGTAGTCCCGCACCGTGGTCATGCCCACCATGGACATTTCGTTGTTGAGGACCTGGTCGACCACCAGCTGGACCGCCCGCTTCACCCGCTTGAGGCGTGGGCCCCGGCCCAGACGAATACCGCTCACCATGTCTCTGGTGACCGCCACACCCTCCGAATACACTCGCTTTGCCTGGTGCCGGTCCTGCTCCGACGCTCCACCCTCGGCCTGGGCGCGCTCCACCTCCAGGTGAGTCACTTTGGCTTCATCCAGCCGCTCCTGGAGCGACTCGAGCCGCTCGTCCGTCTGCCCCTGCTGACTCACGCTGAGCAATAGGCCGAGGAAGATCTGCCACTCTCGCCGGTCCATACCGGCCCGGACGTGCAGGACGCCGATTTCGAAGGCGCGCAGCATGGCCAGGATGTGGCTGAACGACGCGTAGTTGTCGAGCTCGACCCGCAGGCGGGTGCCGTTCACAAACAGAAAGTCGCCGGCCACGCGGATTTCCAGCTCGACCTCGGCCTGGAGTAATGAGCGGGCGGAGGCATCCAGGTCGTCGAGCGCCTTCTGCACCGTGGTGTTCTCGACCGGATACATCTTGATGCTGCGCAGAGCGGTATACAGCGCGAGCAGCAGCGATCGGCCACCTTGGCGCAGCTGGCCCTCGGGCGCGGACGGGGCAGCTCCACCGCCAGCGGGCTCGGTCACGATGCAGCTCCGCGCAAGGCCCGGTTCACGGCATTGCGGACCACCAGATCCTTATCGTCAGCGGCCCGCTGCAACAGCTCGCGAGCCTCGGGACTCTTGATCCTGCCCAGGGCCACGGCCGCACAGGCGCGAGTTTCCGGGGGCTCCTTCATCTTTAGCAAACCGCGCTGGAGCAGAATCGCACTGAGCACCTTGAGTCCCGCGGCACCCGCAATAGCTCCGTACGCCTCGAAGAACGCCATCTTTTCGGTGAGGTCCACCGGCTTGGACGACTTGCCGAGCACCACCGTTTCGATGCGGCGAAGGGCGCCTTTATAGCCGCGGGAGCCTGCGCCGCGGACCGCCGCCAGGCGAACGGAACGGTCCGCATCGTCGATCGCGCGGTCCAGCAGGGTGAGGGCACCCGGGGTGCCCAGCTGCGAGAGCGTCTGCACCGCCGCCAGCCGCACCGCCGGGTCGGCGTGCCCGATCACATCGGTAAAGCCCGACACCGAATGGTGCAGCTGCAGGCGACCACACATCGCGACGACGCCCAGCAAGGCCGGAGAGTCAGGCTGGCGAAGCAGTCGCTGGACCTCGGCGATGTTGCTGCCGGCCAGCTTGTCGACCACGTCCTCCAGCATCTTGCGCAATGGAGCGGACGACAGATTCGGTAGCCAGCTTATCAGCGGCTCGAGGGCCGTCGTTCGGAGCTCACGCAGCAGGGCGGCGGCATCCTGATCGAGTCCGAGGCCGCTCGCCTCGTCCAGCGACTGGAGGACCTGTCCTACGATCGCCGGCTCGCTCAGCCGTGTCACGAACCCGTCCAGTCGCTGAACCTGCTCCATGCGGAGGTTGGGGGCTCGATCCTTCAGGAGCTTGGATTCCCGAAGGATCGCGGCTGCGCTCCGGAAATCGCGGCTGGTGAGCAGATTGGGGAAGAGCTGATCGAGCACTCCGAGAATCTCGTCGCGCACGTTGCCTTCGGCCTGGGTCTCCATCAGGTCGAACAGCACGTTAAGGGCGCTCCCCCGAACGTCGCGCTTGTATTCCTCCGCCAGCTCCCCAGCGAGATAGGTGATCTCGTCTTCATCGAGGAAGTAGAGCGTGGAATCGACTTCGTCGATGTCGATGAGGCCTTTCGGGCGCTCCTCCGCCGCCTCCTCCGCGGCCCGGGACCGGCGCTCCTCGGCTGTGGCAGATCCTCCGACTTCCGCCCCTGATGGACCCGGGAGCTCTCCGCCACCCTCGGCGAAGAAATCGACGAAGCGGTACTTGATGTTCTCGAATTCCAGCGCCCACAACAGAGTCAGCAGGTCATCGCCCGCATCGGCCGGGAGAAAGCGCGCCTTGTTTATCGTCGCGAGCAACAGGGGAACGTCGTCAACCTCAGCACCCTTGTGGAGGGTCAGCTCTCGCATCCCGTCCTTGAACAAACTCCAGGCCAGGCTCTCGCTTCGGTTTTCCTGATGGTAAACCGACTGTTCCTCCCAGAGCAGATCAGACTCCGCAATGTGGAGGTTCAGCTCGTCCGTAGCCGCCCAGACCGAACCGAGGGCAGTCCGCACAT
>DATBSM010000172.1:0-12742 GCA_036559785.1 Gemmatimonadales bacterium | reverse complement strand
GGCAGGACGGGGCGGTCCTGGTCGAGAGCTTGGCCGCCACGTCCTGGAATGCCTCCCGGTTCTCCGGCTTCGACATGAATTTCTGCTCGTATCGCCATACATTCAACCCGCAGCCAGCGACGCCAAGTATGGCCCCGGATTCGCGTATCTGGTCCGGTGTCATCTGGCACCGGTTGCTATACGTTCCCTTGCCCCCCGTTGGCCCAACCGGACAGTTGGGAACAGGCGTGCCACCGTTGATGGGATTGATGGCGAACAACACCGCTATGCCGTTCTCCTTTGCAATTGCCAAGACCGCGTCCCGCCAAGCCGTTACCGACCCGTACCTCGCCACATACTGGGTGATAAGGAAATCCACGACTTTAAATCGCTCCGCCGGTAGCCAGTCCGATTTGGCCCACACCCCGACTGGGAGCGTGGGGAAGATGCGCTTGACATGGGCCGCCATCTCATCCATCAGCGCCTTGTTCGGTACCCCGCCCCAGCTGCCATGCTGCGGTTCATCGATGATGTTGGCCATGAGCACGGTACCGTCAGCAAGGCCTGCAGTCACAGCAGCCCGGATTTCCGGCGTATCGAACAGGTTCTGCCGGGTTTTCCACTTTACTATGTCAAACTTGTGGTTGGTTAAATAGCGGCTGTGCATGCCACCGGTCATGGTAAGCACGAGCTTGTGGTGCATCGCTCGGGCAGCGTTGATCCTGGCTACAACGGTCTCTGGACGGTCGGAATTACTGCTCATGGTAAACGGCTCCGGGCCGTACAGCACCGTAGTGTCAACCCACAAATCGACCAGCCCGAACGGAATGCCGGACTGAGTCAGGGGGGGCGGAGCTGGATCGGGCGGAGGCGGCGAGGCCGGAGGCAGGGTGTCGGTCGGGCCAGGCACGGCCGGTGGCGTCGGGATGATCGGTGGTGTGGAGTCGGCTGGCGGCGTGAGCGGTGGCGAAGGAATTCCAGGTACGGGCAGTGAGTCTGCGGGGGGAACAAGGGAGTCGCCAACGGGCGTGAGGTCGCTCAGGCCCGTGGGCTTATCGGGCCCGCAAGAAACGATCGACACCAGGGCGGCGAACCCTATTGATGCCCGCAGCAGTGCTTTGGCGCGGGAACGCTTGAGCGAGTTGCCCATAATCAAGGGTGCCGGGCCGCGCGCTACCGTGGGACGCGGACACGTCACTCGACCGCGATGAATCTGCCGCCGGGACCAGGAGGAGGCCGTGATGCAGCGCACGATGGAATGGTCGCCGGGGTGGCGGCCATCTCGTTTTCAAGGCTCGTGCTGGAGGAACTCTGGTGTGCGCTGAGATCCCTGTCAAGTGAAACACCCACGTTGGTCCGCGTCACTGCCCCTTGCCCGGGCCGGCTCCCGCTCCGGCCAATGAACCGAATCTCCGTACCCTACGTGACTCGACGAGATGCCGAGAAGCCGGGCATCATGGCTCTGAAATTCGGGAAGGATCTAGTTGAAGAGCGCGAACTCGTCGGGCTTCCGCCTCGGCTCGACGTCGCCTAGCTTCCCCTTCTTGACGCCACTCCCGTCCCTCTTCGCACCGCTCCGGGTGCCCGCGCGCTCACCCTGGATTGTCCCCGCTATCCTGCTGGGGATCACTCTTGGCGCTCTGCTCCTGGCCGAGGCTCAGCCTGCCTGGGCCGCGCTGTCCTACTTCGTCCCCTTCACCTTTCTGGGAAACTCGCTCGCGCCCCTGCCCTATGATGGCGCAGTCGTCTACCTCGGCGCGCGGTACCCGCTCTGGATGATCGTCCCAGTAGCCGTTTCCGCGACGTTGCTCATCGAGGCCTGGAACCTGGAGCTGCTGACGCGGATGCTAGCGCGCGACGGCACTCGGGCATTCCGGAATCACCGGGTCACCCAGTGGTCGCTGCGCTGGTATCGAAAGGCGCCGTTCTGCTCGCTGGTGCTCACCTGTGTGCTCCCGATTGTGCCTCACTACCCGATGCGCATCCTGGCCGTGCTCGCGGCGTACCCGCTCTGGAAGTACCAGCTCTCGGTCATCCTTGGGCGGGGGACTCGCTACGCGGCTCTGGTGCTGGTGGGGGCGACGATACCCATCCCGGGACCGTGGATCGTGCTGGCGAGCCTCGTGATTCTGGCACTCGGGGTCAGGGGAGCCCGGCGCATGAACCGCGCGCAGCCGGAGGCGGCCATGACCCGGAGCCCCGAGGCGCAGCTGCCGGAGAAGGCATGACACGCTGCTTCCTGCTCCTGGTGGATGGGCTGCGGCCCGACGTGGCGGAGGCCCGGCTCGCGGGCGGCCACCTCCCCCACATCGCGGCGATGCTGAAGGCCGGGGGTCAGACTCAGGCGATCACCAGTTTCCCCTCCACGACCAGCGTAGCGTACCTCCCGTTTCTGACCGGGTGCACCCCGGGTCACTGTGATATCCCCTCGATCCGGTGGCTCGATCGCGCCGGCTATCGCGGGCGTTGGTGGCGGGACCGCAATGCCATTCGGAGTTATTGCGGGTACCAGGCGCCAATGCTGGATGACGACATCCGGCCCGACGTGCGCACCGTCTTCGAACTGGTGCCCGAGAGCCTGGGGATCTTTACGCCGGTCGCTCGGGGACTGACAGCGGAGCGAGATCCGTCTCGCCGCGAGCGGCAGATCTGGGGATCGGTGGCCCACCTGGCCATGTGGCATCAGCCGTCGGACGATGCCGTCTCCCGGCACCTGCTTCGAGCGGTAGACAAGGAGTGGCGCTTCGTCTTTGCTCAGTTCCCAGCGGTAGACGGCTATTCCCATCAGTCCGGGCCGCACTCGGATCCGGTGTATCGCGCGCTGGCAAGAGTGGACGAGACGGTGGGCCGGCTGCGGCAGCGGCTGCTGCTCAGAGAGGAGCTGGACGAGAGCCTCATTCTGCTAGTGAGCGATCACGGGGCATCAAGGGTGCACACCCACCTGGATCTGGGTGATTGGTTCCGGGCACAAGGCGTTCCCACCCTGTCACACCCCGTGGTCTGGGAGCGTCGGCCCCGGGCGGCTGTGATGGTGGCCGGCAACGGGTCGGCCATGGTGTACGCCCGTCCGGGAGTGCCGAGGACTGACCGCTGGCCGATGGAGCGGCTGCGGACGCCGGCCGCGTTCGGCAGCGGCGAAGACTTGATCGCTACCTTGGTGCGGGAGCCCTCGGTGGCCTTTGTCGCCGCAGAATCGGAGACCGGCGGAATCTGGCTCGAAAGCGAGACGGGGTCGGCCCGGCTCTCGAGCCGGGACGGCAACTTTACCTACGAGCCGCTGTCCGGGGATCCGCTCCTGCTCGGGGGCCCGTGGAGCGCCTCCGCCCGGGATTGGCTGGAGGCTACCTGGGACAGCCCGTTCCCCGACGCAGCCTATCATCTGATGGACCAGTTCCGCAGCCAGCGGTCCGGTGACCTGCTGGTGATCGCGCGGGAGGGATATGATTTCCGGGGCCGATTCGAAGTCCCGGAGCATCGGGCCGGACATGGCAGCCTGATCAGGGCGCATATGCAGACGCCGGTGTGGTCGAGTCAGCCGATGCCGAGGGGACCGGTCAGGACCGTGGACCTGTTTCCCGCCATGCTCGACTGGTTGAGTGTGGCGATCCCCGAGGGGATCGATGGTGAGCCGGTCTGGCTTCCGGGTGAGCATCAGCGGTTGCGGAAATTGGCGCGGGGGGCCAGTTTTCCCGACCCAAACCCAAGGGTCCGTAGCTCAGTTGGATAGAGCGCTTGCCTCCGGAGCAAGAGGTCGCGCGTTCGAGTCGCGCCGGGCCCACTCCGGAAACATCTTCCCCCGCTTGCAGATCCAGGCTTGGGGGAATTTCCTTTTCCCCCTCTGCCGCGCGGGTAACGTCCCCGGTAACAAAGCCCAGTGCGCCGAGCCGATCCTTGAGCGCATCGGAGCGTGCTAAACGGGAGCGCCTCGGTTCCACTCTCGGCCTCAAGTACTTCTTCTAGTCTTCATCCCGCAGTTGTCTCTTCACGATCCCCAGCACCAGAGGAGTATCGTCCACGACCATCACGGTCAGCGTCACGAACTAGCGCCCGGTGAAGGGAGTGATGGAGACGATGGACTTGTTTTGCCTTTGCCATGCTGGCTCCGGTAAGCTTGAAGGGGGGGTATCCCCCGGGGGGCCCGTGCCGGAGGCCCGGTATGTCGTCGATGAGTGGATGCCACCGGGCCGCGAGGCACTTCCTAATGACCGAGGCTAGAATGGACACTGTTCGCCAGCAGTCTCAGGCTCGGACATCGGGTTCCAACCCACCCACGGTCCCGGCAACGCAGCCGGGCTCGGTTGAGGAGCTGACGCGCCGCAATGTGGGGCGCGTCCTGGGACTTGAGGCCACCGAGCAGGAAAAGGCTTCGACGTCCGACCGGGTGGCCGACGCCATCACTAGCTTCTCCGGCTCAGTAAGGTTCGTCTGGATCACCGTCGGGTCAATCGGGGGCTGGGTCGTTTTTAACCTCGCTCGGCGAGGCCCCGACCCGTTCCCCTTCCCACTGCTTACTCTGATATTGTCGGTGGAGGCGATCTTCCTCGCGATCTTCATTCTGATGAGCCAGAACCGCGCCGCGCGGGTGAGCGAGAAGCGCAGCCATTTGGACCTGCAGTTGAACCTCCTCTCCGAACAGGAGAATACGAAGATGCTCCTGCTGCTGGAGCAGATTGGCAAAGCTGTCGGAATCGAGATCGACCCCGACGTCGAGGTACTCGCCCAGTCCATCCAACCAGAAGAACTGAGTGAACAGATTGACCAAGCCGCCAAGGCGGACGAGCCGGGGGCATCTAGCTAACCGCTGTAGCCATCACCCAGCGATCCGCTGAAGCCTTCGGGCGAGTCGATGGTCAACTGGTGGAATAACCCTAGGCAGGCACCTGGGGCGCGGCGGAGTCAGGCAGGGGTGCGGTAAACGCTCCGTTGTTCATGCTCGAGGAGGGCGCTGATAGCCTCAATGAGGATGTCGGGACCGAAGGGTTTCAGCAGCAGGTGGGTACCGACCTCGAGCACGGGAATGGCCTGGGAAGAGCGCGGCATGGCACCGCTCATAAATAGAACGGGCACCGAGGGGTAGAGAGAGCGGAAGAGTTTGGCGAACTCGAACCCGTCCATTACGGGCATGGTGATGTCGGTCAGGGCCAGGCTCAAGGATCCGCCTAACTCCCGGGCTGCCTGGAGCGCCACCTGGCCGTTTTCCGCCTCGAGCACCCCGAAGCCCTCACCCCTCAGGGTACGGGCGAGGATCCGTCGCAGCGCCGCGTCGTCCTCGACCAGCAGGACCGTCGGATGTGCCCTCGCGACCTCTGGTGTGCTCGCCATCGGCGTCAGCCATCGAAAGGATCGGGATCTTGTGAAAGTAACGCAACGCGCGAACTCCGCCATCCGGGCTCAACTTTAGCGGCTCCCCTCATCGGCCACGGGGAGCTGGCGTTAATGCGCGTCCCGCGCCAGGCGGGGAACAATCGTAGGCGCCGGCTAAGGATCTCGATCTGGAGCCTTGAGTACGTCATTCAGTCCCGGTTAGGCGAAGCCGACCATTGACCTATAGTGCTAGTGGGCCAGATAAGTTGGAGCCTGGGCGGCCAACGGGCCCTGTTCACCTTGACTTCAGAGACTCCAATGACCGAGGTGTCCCCCCTCAGCCTGGAAGACTTCCGTGCCTGTGCGGCGGAGATTCTGGACGAAATCGCCGCCAGCCGGAAACAGAGCGACGCTGACTACGATGATCGGTGGGCCCTGCTCTGGAATCTGCTGCGGGCCGGAGAGACCTCGGGCCTGGCCATCCCGCGGGTCGAGGATGGCCTATGGGCCATGAAATCAGCCGAAGTCGACGGTCCGGATCTCCGTCACTGGCTGGTTGGGGAGAACGTCTGGTTGGCCCTCCGTATGCCGCGTGAGAGCCTGCCGGGCGACCACCAGCTAGCCGCCGATCTCCCCCGTATCCTGAACGGTGCGAGGGTGCAGCCACCCGAGGATTGAGTTTCCGACTTGCCCCTGACTGGTTCCCGTCCCAACTTACCGGGACCTTAGGAGTCATCCGCCTTTACGCGCGTCAACCCACCACCCGCAGCCCGAGTGCCTCGACCCGATTCATCGCTGAACCGATTCGTTCCCTATCTGCTCGCGCTCATCGCCGTTCTCATCATGGTGATAGTGCGAATGCTTCTAACGCCCATCCTGGGCTCGGAGTTGCCATTCATCACCCTGTTTCCGGCGGTGTTTTTCGCTGCCTGGGCGGGTGGCCTGGGTCCAGCCCTGGCTGCGACTGTGGTCAGTGCCGGGCTCGCGCTCTACCTCTTTTTCCCGCCAGAGATGGCCCTCGATACCGTGGGCATAGTGGCGCCGTTGGGTGCGGGCCTCTTCATCCTCACGGGGGTCGCGGCCGGCTGGCTGGGCCGCGCCAGGCTGCAAGCGCAAGAGCGGACCGAGACGGCGGCCCGGGAGGCGAAGAAGAGCGAAGAGCGGTACCGCGTTCTCATCGAGCAGACGGCCGAGGGAGTCTGGAGGATCGAGCTCCCCTACCCAGTGCCGGTGACCCTCCCGGCGGCTCAGCAGATCGACCACTTCTATGCGCAGGCCGAGCTGGCCGAATGCAACGACGCGATGGCCCACATGTACGGCTTCCAGAGCGCCACCGAGCTGGTTGGTGCCCGGCTCGGCGACCTCATGCCTCGATCGGACCCGAGGAATCTGGAGTTCCTCCAGGCCTTCATCGCCAATGGCTACCGGCTCACCGACGCGGAGTCACACGAGCGCGATCGCGAGGGAGGTGAACGCTACTTCCTCAACAATCTCATTGGCATCGTCGAGGACAGGGGAGTCGTCAGGGCATGGGGCTCGCAGCGGGACGTCACAACCAGCAAGAGGACCGAGGCGGCCGTGGCGGCCAGCGAGGCGCGGTTCCGGAGTGTATTCGAGTCCGGCATGATCGGTATCGGGTTCTGGAATGGCGGAGTGGTGACCGATGCTAACGACGCGTTGCTCCAGATTCTCGGATACAGCTGCCTGGACCTGGAGGAGGGAGTCCTTCGTCACGGTAGGCTGACCCCGCCGGGCTACGAGGAGGCGGATGCCCGGGCAAGGGAACAGGTCCGAGTCACCGGTACGTGCACGCCATATGAGAAGGAGTTCTTCCGCAAAGACGGCAGCAGGGTATCAGTTCTCGCCGGCGGAGCTCGGCTGGGCCCGGACATGGATGATGCCGTGTTCTTCGTTCTGGATCAGACCGATCGTCGGGTGGCGGAGGAACGGCTCCGCCACGCGGAACAGCTGGAGGTCGTGGGGCAGCTTGCGGGGGGCATGGCCCATGAAGCCAACAACCAGATGTCGGTGGTGCTGGGAGCAACCGAGTTTATCCTGCGCCGTGCCGATGTGCCCTCCGCGGTTCGGCAGGACGCCGAGTACATCCGGGAAGCCGCCGAGCGAACCGCCTCGATCACTCGCCAACTGCTGGCATTCAGTCGCCGCCAGATCCTCCAGCCGCAGGCGGTCGATCTCAATACGGCAGTCCGGAAGCTGGAGCCCATACTGCGCCGCACCCTCACCGAGGAACAGGGGTTGAAGCTCCAGCTCGCGTCCAACCTTGCTGCGGTACGGGCCGATCGCGTCCAGTTAGATCAGGTGCTGCTGAACCTGGCGATCAACGCACGGGACGCGATGCCGAATGGCGGCACCCTCACCGTGGAAACCCGCAACGTACGGCTCACCGATCGCTACCTGGCGGGCCGGCCCGGTATCAACATCACCCCCGGGCCCTATGTCGCCCTGGTGGTCAGTGACACTGGTGTGGGAATCGAGAAGGAGGCGATGAAACACCTGTTCGAGCCCTTCTTCACGACCAAGGGCGTCGGTAAGGGAAGTGGCCTGGGACTCGCGATGGTCTACGGGATCGTGAAGCAGAGTGACGGCTACATCTGGCCCTACAGCGAGCCCGGCATGGGCAGCACCTTCAAGATTTACCTGCCGGCGGTCTCGGACGCGCCGCATCAGCCCAGCTCGGATGCCCCGGAAGAATCGGAAGAGCGCGAAAGCGCCACGGTACTGGTGGTGGAGGACGATCCTCTGGTGCGAACCATGGCTCGGCGGTCGCTGGCCGAGGCCGGCTTCGACGTGCTCGAGGCGGCCAACGGGCGTGAGGCGCTGGCCCTGATCATGGAGCATGAAGAGGTGGATGCAGTCCTCACCGACCTCGCCATGCCGGAGCTCGGCGGCCAGGAGCTCGCCCGACGGCTCTCTGAGCTGCGGCCGGGGCTGCCCGTGATCTTCATGTCAGGATACACCGACGATGATCTGACCAGGCGGGGGCTGCTGGCGGCCGGCACCCCCTATCTGGAAAAGCCCTTTTCGCCGGAGGCGTTGGGCCGCATGCTGCGCGCGGTGTTGAGCCCCGCCTCCCCGAGCAACTAACCCCGCCCCGCGCGCACTCCCGCCGAGTCGTCCCTACGCCCTCGCCGCATGGTCGCGCACGAGGGCGTTGTACATCCGGATACCGTGTCGCAGGACACAGAAATGACCATTCCCGCGTTCAATACATTCGCCCGACAAGGCAGGATTTATCGTTTTCGTAGCTCAGAGAGGTTGGGAAGATGGCCACAGAACTTGCAAGCAGAGCCGACGCGGTCGGCTATGACGATTTTCGCTCCCCCGATCTTGGCCGGGAGGGCAACGAAGGCCGGAAGGGCAACGGCAGGAGACAGAGTGATTCAGACGAGCGGCTGGCGCGCGCGCTCGGGTGGTTCAGCATCGGTCTCGGACTGGCCGAGATAGCGGCTCCGGGAAAGCTGGCCGAGCTCATCGGGGTGGAGAACAAACCGCGACTGTTTCGGTTAATGGGCCTGAGGGAGATCGGGAGCGGCGTCGCTATTCTCAGCCAATCCTGGCCGGCCGGAGGCGTCTGGTCCCGGGTGGCTGGCGATGCGCTGGACCTCGCTCTCCTCAGCACCCAGCTGGACCCGAAAAACCGGGAGCGGGAGAAAACCATCGCCGCCACCGTTGCGGTGCTTGGGGTTACGGCACTGGATCTCTTCACCAGCAAGAGGCTCAGTGAGCAGTCCCGCGGGACCTCGGCGCCCGCTTCCCGTCGCGGGCTTCGGGTAAAGGAAGCCATCACAGTCAATCGCCCCGTGGGCGAGGTCTACGACTACTGGCATGACTTCCAGAACCTCCCGCGGTTCATGTCCCATCTCGAGTCGGTCCAGGTACTCGGCCCCAGGCGGACCCACTGGATGGCGGTCGGACCGGGCGGCATGAGGGTCGAATGGGATGCCGAAACGGTCGAGGATCGCCCCAACGAACTGATCAGCTGGCGCTCGCTTCCTGGAGGGGATGTCGAAACCTCGGGATGGCTGCGCTTCAAGCCAGCGCCCGGCGGGAGAGGGACGGAGATACTGGTTGAGATGCGATACGATCCGCCCGGTGGACGCCTCGGTGCGACACTCGCAAAGCTTTTTGGCGAGGCTCCGGATCAGATCGTCGCCCGCGACCTCAGAGCATTCAAGAATGTCATGGAAGTCGGGGAGGTCCTGCACTCCGACGCCAGCATCCATCGGCGCCCGCACCCGGCGCGACCACCCGAGAACGATTCAGATGCCGGAAGGCAGGCTGGACATAGGAGCACAGGGCGATGAAAGCCAACTGCTGGGAAGGCAAGAAGAAGGTCCGGGTGGAGCAGGTGCCGGACCCGAAGATCCTCAATTCCCGCGACGCCATCGTACGGGTCAGCTCGACGGCTATCTGCGGATCAGACCTGCACCTGTACAACGGCTTCATCCCCACCATGGAAAAGGGGGATATCCTGGGCCACGAGTTCATGGGCGAAGTGGTAGAGACCGGTCCCGGTCTCAAGAACCATCTCAGGGTCGGCGACCGCGTGGTAGTCCCATTCCCCATTTCCTGTGGCACCTGCTACTCCTGCCAGCGGGGAATGTTCTCAGTCTGCGAGAACACCAACCCCAATGCTTGGCTCGCCGAGAAAATGTTCGGACACGCAACCGCCGGCATCTTTGGCTACTCTCACCTGACCGGTGGCTATGCCGGTGGACAGGCGGAGTTTGCCAGGGTCCCCTTTGCCGATGTAGGCCCGATCAAGGTGCCGGAGGAGCTCAGCGACGAGCAGGTCCTTTTCCTCTCCGACATTTTCCCCACCGGCTACATGGGTGCGGAGATGTGCGACATCGAGCCCGGCGCCGTGATCGCGGTCTGGGGGGCTGGACCAGTGGGGCAGTTCGCCATCGCGAGCGCCAAGCTGCTCGGAGCGGAGCGGGTGATTGCGATCGACCGCTTCGACTATCGCTTGAGGATGGCGGTAGAAAAGGCCGGTGCCACGGACGCGATCAACTACGAACAGGTTAGCGTTCTCGAGGCACTGAGAGAGCTGACCGGGGGCAGAGGGCCGGACGCGTGCATTGACGCGGTGGGTATGGAAGCACACGGCCATCCTGCCATCTACGCCTACGATCGGACCAAACAGGCCCTGATGCTCGAAACCGATCGGCCAATCGCCCTCCGGGAAGCCATCATGGCCTGCCGGAACGGGGGCACCGTATCGGTGATCGGGGTGTATGGCGGCTTCATAGACAAGTTCCCTATGGGATCGCTCATGAACCGCTCGATCACCATCAAGACGGGACAGTGCCACGTGCAGCGGTATATGCGCCCGCTGCTGGAGCGGGTGCAGCGAGGTGAGATCGATCCCAGCTTCGTCATTACTCACACGCTGCGGCTGGACGAGGCGCCTCAGGGCTACGACATGTTCCTCCACAAGGAAGATGAATGCGTTAAGGTGGTACTGAAGCCTTAATGTCTTCAGTGCGCAGGTCCGCGGATGGCTGGGGAACCAATCTCGGGCTGTCCAGGGCCTCTGGCCTGGACAATGCATGGTAGACGACGGGTTCGCCCTGAGGGCCGTTCTATGTTCTCTCCCGGGCAAACAGGTTATCATCGCGTATGGCTCGAGGCGCGACGAGCTGCCGATTGTGCCTTTCTCGCGCCAAACCCCTGGGTAGTAGCTGGTTTTTCGGAATGGGCAGCTGGCCGCATCCGTGGATGGATCATCAGCTCACCAGTAAAAGGAGTCAGGCAATGACACAGGAACGGAACCCGGAGTTCTCCGGCATGGGTGACGCATCATCACCTACGGCGAGAAAAGACGATCCTGGCGGCGGAAGAGGCGGCGGGGGCCAGGGCGGCGGGCAAGGCGGTAAAGGGCCAGGCGGGGGCGGCGGCGGTGGCAATCCTGGCGGCGGTGGAGGCGGCAAAGGTCCGGGTGGCGGCGGTAATCCCGGTGGTGGTGGTGGTGGCGGCGGCGGTGGCAGAGGCCCTGGCGGTGGCGGCGGTGGTAATCCGGGCGGCGGTGGTGGTGGCGGCGGCGGCAGGGGCCCCGGCGGTGGTAATCCGGGCGGCGGCGGCGGTGGAGGGGGTAAAGGCCCCGGCGGCGGCGGCGCACCCGGAGGCGGTGGAGGTGGCGGCAACCCCAGAGGACCCGGCGGCGGCGGCGGTCAGGGTGGCGGAGGCGGCAAGGGTCCGGGTGGGGGTCAGGGCGGAGGTGGTGGCGGACAAGGGGGCGGCCACGGCGGGCGTCCCGGTGGCGGAGGCAATCGGTAGCTACAAGGGTCCGGTGGGTGCAGGCTAACCCACCGGACCCTTTCCCTTCCCGGCCATCGCATCGCCCTACTCCACGGAGCCTATGCCAGACCCCCGTCTGCACCGGGGCGTGGGTTATGGTGTACATTGGCAGGGATCCCATCACAACCTGGAGGCGCTTGTGAGCACGCCACGCGGTCGGCAGGGGAGACTTCGGACCGAGTACGCGAGCCTCTATCCGGGAGTTAAGCCTGGGGCCTGGATGCCGGTGGAGAAGTTGCTGAGCCTCGTTACCGATCTGATCCATAAAGATCGCTCGAAGTCAGGGATCATCACCGGCCGGCGGCTCTTGCACGACGAGCACTTCGAGTACCGGGGAACCTCGGCCCGTCCGGATGGGCTCCCGGCCAGCCACAGCCGGCTGAGCGATTCCAGCGCGGAGCCGAGTCCTGCAAACGAATCGAGCGGCCCCCTCGGCCGAGCCGGTTAAAGAAAGAGTCACGATGAGCGAAGAGCATCGAGCAGGGGTGGAGCGGGCCGGCCGGGCCAGAGCCGACGTGCGGCAGGCTCTGCTCAAGTCCGCATATGCGCACCTGTATCCGGGCATAGCGCCGGGCGAGTGGCAGCCCGCAGCCGTGATGACCAATCTCGTACTGTCTGTGCGCCCGGGCTCTCGCAGCAGCCTGACACTGGTAGATCGGGACCGCGTTCTGGATGAGCGCCACTTCCAGTTTCGCGGGCTCCCCTCGGCCGGCACCCAGGACGATCAGCGCCGTTCTCGCCTCGAGGACCGCAGAAAGCGTCGAGCCGAGGCCCAGTAGCCCTGAGGGTCCGAATGTGATCTGCATCACGATGACAACCGGGCCCTTCCGCTTATAGTTTTCTGGTTCCCCGCCTGCGCTCCTGGGGAATCCCGACCGGCCATGTGTGCCGGTGCAATGCGAATATTTTTCCGGCAGTGACATGAGCCTACCAGATGTTCGTAGTGGTCCCAGTATCCTCGTCATCGATGACCAGCCGACGGTCCGGCGCATGGCGCATCGGCTCCTCAGTGAGTGGGGATTCCGGGTCTTCGAGGCGGAGAGTGGTGAGGAGGGAATGGAGGTCCTGGAGACCGCGCGTGTGGGAGTCCAGCTCGTGATTGTCGACGTCGTCATGCCGCTCTCTGACGGCGTTCAGG
>DATBSM010000171.1:0-12189 GCA_036559785.1 Gemmatimonadales bacterium | reverse complement strand
CGAGGCGCTGGAGGCCCAGTATCAGGCTTTCCGACTTTCCCACGACCCGCAGCAGCAGATGCATGCGCTTGGCGATGTGGCGTATGGCCTGCGTGGAATCGGGGCGATGGAAGCGTCGCGCATCGCATTCATGATCGTGGCTGGTTCGAGTGCCAGCGTTCGTGTGCGCGCCAACGCGGAGCTCGAGCTCATGGATCTCGAGTCAGCCTCTGGCAATCGCGTAGCCTTCGAGCGGTGCCGTTCTGCGGCCGAGGGGTACCGAAATCGCATGTCACCCAGCCTGTTGGTCGACTACCACTACAAGCTTGGGGTTGGACTGGTTCGTTTCGAGCAGTCGGCACGGGCGCGCGATGCGTTTACCGCCGGCCTCGTTCTGGCGGAGACCCACCAGCTAAACGCCTGGTACTTCAAGATCGAGCAGGCGCTCGGGGACCTCACCAAACGCCCCGAGCATCAGCCTCTCGATGACCGCGCCTCCAAACTCAGTGAGGCGCCTGCGGTACGTCAAATGGAAGTGGAGCTGCGGGAGTACGCCGCTTCCACAGCCTCTTAACCGCTGCCGTGCGTAGTGCGTACTTCCCGCGGTGAAGCTGGATTACTAAGCTAGTTGTTGCCGCCTTGCGCCTCGAATGAAGCCTGAGGAGTGTCAGATGGACCGGTAGCGTCGGTCCGAGTACAGCCCGTGCTGAGGGCGGCCGAGGCAAGCAGAGCTAGAACGAGACCGTAGGTCTTAACGCGAGACATAGTGGTCCTTTCAGAGGCGGTAATGCCCAGGGGTGGGTACGCCGCTAATGTGGGCCTCCCGCGTTGGCGTTTATAGGGCCCATTTGCGACAAATAGGGGCCGATTTGCGACATCTGCTGCTCGCCGCTGTGCCTACCGAACGTCTCTTGCGGCTCCGAGTGCTCGACCCAGACCGCTACCAGTGGGTTTCGGGAACAGGCTGGGCGGAGGCTGTGGACACCATCCGGGCCAAACCGGTCGAGATGGCCGTAGTGGATCCGCTACTGGGGGGTACCGCCCGGGCCCATGGCATCGAGCGCATCCGCCTGCTTTTCCCTTCGCTGCCTCTCCTGATCTACACCGAGCTCGCGCCCGCCACCGCTTCGGTCCTGCTCCAGCTGGGTCGGGCGGGGATCAAGCGCGCGGTCTTCCACCGCTTCGAGGACGCCCCCGCCTCGCTCCGGACGGCCCTCCAGGCCGAGCTCGATCAGAGCGCGTCCCAGCAGGTCATGCAGGCCCTGGGAGGGGCACTGCAGGAGCTGCCCCCGGAGCTGTTGGGGGCGCTGGAGAGCATGCTGCACGCTGGGGACGACGCCCCGACCGTGACCGCGCTTGCCGAGCGGGCGCAGTTGACCCGCCGTACCTGCGAGCGTTGGTTTACGAAGCTGGGTCTACCCTCGCCCCGCATGGTGATGGTGTTGACCCGGCTACTTTACGCCCACCGGCTCCTGCTCGACCCGGGCTACACCGTTGAGGACGTGGCGCTGAAGCTGGGCTACAGCAAGCCGAAAACCCTGCAGATGCACCTGCGTTCGGTCTTCGGGCTTACGGCCGGCGAACTCCGCGTGTCGCTCTCCACTGAAGAGGCTTTGATGATCGTTACCGAGCGCTACCTGTCTCCCCTGAGTCAAGTCGCGTCGTGAGCGCCCGTATCCTCGTAGTGGACGATGAGCCAAGCCTGCGCCGAACTCTGGAGCGGGCACTCACCAACTACCATTACCAGGTTGTCGCGGTGGCCGATCCGCACTCAGCGTATCTGATGCTGGATGAGTCGAGGTTCGATTTGGTGCTGCTCGACCTCAGGCTCCCACAGATGGCAGGTGACACCTTCTTCCTCGCCATTATCCGGCGGTGGCCCCGACTGCTGGGCCGGGTCATCCTGATGAGCGGCGATCCACCATCAGCGTACCTCGATTGGCCCGCCGAGCTCGTTGCCTGTCCTATCCTGCCCAAACCGTTCACGCTCGACAGCCTGGTGCAGCTGGTTGGAGAGGTGTTGGCCCAGGCCAAGACCCGCTCGGACCTTCGCGAGGGGAACGGACACGGATGAGCACCGAACTTTCCTCCGATCCACTCACCACCCTGCGGGAATACAGCGCCCTCGCGCCCTGGGGACTCCGGGACCTGGCCGCATTGGCGGGTGGGATTCTCGATGCGTCCGGGGTGGTGCCGGTCAACGCCGCAGCACGCGCGAGACCGAGTGAGCGCACCATCCGGTTCTACGTCGCCCGAGGCCTGGTGAGCCCGCCCGATGGTCGAGGGACCGCTGCAGTGTATTCTTACCGTCACCTGCTCCAGGTCCTGGCCATCAAGCTGCGCCAGATGGAAGGTGCCACCCTGGAATCCATGGTGAAGGAGTTCGCCAGCCTGACCGGGGATCTCATCGAGCGGCGAGCGGCTAGCGCGCTGGGTCCTGGCC
Source organism: Gemmatimonadales bacterium (assembly GCA_036559785.1). Classification (GTDB taxonomy): domain Bacteria; phylum Gemmatimonadota; class Gemmatimonadetes; order Gemmatimonadales; family GWC2-71-9; genus CAVVWJ01. The sequence continues at coordinate 9,767 of DATBSM010000171.1, read as the reverse complement.
TGCCGCCTCCCGGCCACTTGCCGCTGCTGCGCACGCCGGGGACCGGCCGCGGAAGGGTGGGCCGGGCGGTCATGGCCTGGCTGACGCCGGTCGAAGGCATGTCCGCAGCGAGCTCGACCTGCCGGCGCATCGCGGTTGCCCCCGGGGTGGAAGTCCTGATCGACGAGCAACACCCGGCGCTGCGGCTCAACGGCGACAGCGCCGTCATCGCGGAGGCGCTGCGCCAGGCGCTGATGTCGGTCGTTGGGCTGGAACCGGTCACCGTCCCGGAGGAACCGGTACCCGATGAAGGCGCGTGGAAGCGGTAGCCCTACACCAAAGGATCCGACATGGGCATGATCGTCGTGCTGGCCGTCATCGCGGGAATCGTGCTGTGGATGGTGGGTGCTTACAACGGGCTCATCGCGCTCAAGAACCAGGTCGTCAACGGCTGGAAGCAGATCGACGTGCAGCTCAAGCGCCGGCACGATCTGATCCCCAACCTGGTGAACACGGTGAAGGGGGCGATGGACTTCGAACGGTCCACGCTGGACGCGGTGATTTCGGCCCGGAATCGCGCCATCGGAGCGAGCGGGGTGCAGCAGACGGCCAAGGCCGAGGGAGAGCTGACCCAGGCCCTGGGACGACTGTTCGCCCTGACTGAGGCCTATCCTGACCTCAAGGCGACCAACAACGTCGGGCAGCTTCAAGAGGAGTTGACCAGCACCGAGAACAAGATCGGCTTTGCCCGGCAGCTCTACAACGATGTGGCAACCCAATACAACACGAAACAGATGCAGTTTCCCACCAACCTCGTGGCCGGCCTGGCGCAGGCTTCCCCAGCGGAGCTTTGGGAGATTGAGGATGCGGGCGAGCGGGCCGTTCCCGTGGTTGATCTGTCGGCGAATAAACGCGGCGCGTGAGCGACGACGCCAACCTCTTTGCTCAGCAGCAGTCCAACCGGCGGCGCTCCACCTGGCTGACCCTCGGGTTTATCCTCTTTTTTGCCTGGGTCGGGTTCGGTGGTGATCTCGCCCTCTGGCTGCTGACCGCCGACGCCGGCCCCGGCTCCTACCATCACGTCGTTCCTTTCATCGGCATCTCCAGCGTTCTCTCCGCCGCCTTCATCTGCTGGTATTCGTGGCGCCACGGCGCCGACCGGGTGCTGTGGTCCACCGGAGCCTGGGAGCTGATCGAGCCTGCCACTCCGGAGCAGAAGCAGCTGATGAACGTGGTGGAGGAGATGGCCATCGCCTCGGGGCTTCCCAAACCCAGAGTCTGGGTGGTTCCTGACGCCGATCCCAACGCGTTCGCGACCGGCCGTGACGCCGCCACGGCGAACGTGGCCGTAACCGAAGGGCTCCTGGCGGCGCTGTCGCGCGACGAGCTCCAGGCGGTGATCGCGCACGAGATGGCGCACGTGCGGAACCTCGACATCCGGCTGATGACGCTCCTGGCCGGCATGATCGGGGCGATTGCCCTCTTGTCTGATGGCATGGGACGCATGATGGGCCGAGGCAGCAGGGTGGGGCGAGGATGGAGTGGCGGAAGCGGCGGGAAGGGCGAGAAAGGAAATCCGCTGGGGCTGGTCATACTGGTGCTCTGGCTACTGACTCTAGCGGTAGCGCCGGTGGTTTCCCGGATTCTTGCGATGGCGGTGAGCCGGAAGCGGGAGTACCTCGCCGATGCCACGGGAGCCCAGCTGACCCGAAACCCGATGGCGCTGGCCTCGGCGCTCGAAAAGCTGGAGGGGGCTGCTGCAGCGACCCAGTCCATTACCCAGGGCTCCGCTCATCTGTGCATCGTGGACCCATCACCCGGGCTGCTGTCGTCGAGGGAGGGCTTCCTGGCCGACTTCGTCGCGTCGCATCCCCCGATCCGCCAGCGGATCGTGAGGCTGCGAGGAATGTCGTACCAACAGGCTAAGCGGGAGTCAGCCGGCGCACTATCTCCGCCGTAAATGTTCCCGGGTCGAACGGCAGCGGCACCACGTGGTCGGCTCCGGCCGCGGTGGCTGCGGTGCCGTCTCCCGCCACCAGCGCAACCAGCAGGTACTCACGTTCGCCCTGGGCGACGAATCCACCCAGCGGGTGGGCCCCGGGGGTACTGGCTCCGCCGGCGATCACTACGACCGTCACACCGATCCGCGCTGCCAACGCCTGGAGCTCGGGGACGGTTCGACAGCGTTCGACCTGAAAGCCTGCGCCGCGCAAGAGGAGCGAGACGATCCGAATCGTGTCCTCGTCAGGCAGATGCAACAGGGCAGTGCCGCGCTGCAAGGGCGATATCTCATGGTCCTTCCGATCCAAATCCACCATGCGGATTCCCCGGAGATAGTCCTTGCTTCGGACCTCCCGGAGCTTGCCGATCCGCTGGACGATATCGCGGATCCGCCGGAGCGCCTGCTTGATATCCTCCAAGCCCTGCTTCAGGGTTTCGGGTGTAGCCCCCGGATCGTTCAGCAGCAGCTCGACATCGGCGAAGGCCGCCATGAGGGGGTTGTTGATCTCGTGGTGGAGGGTGACGGTCATCTCACCGACGGCGGCGAGGCGTTCGGCGCGAAGCAGATCCTGCTCCGCCTCGGCCAGCGCTTTGCGCAGCTCGCGTCCCCGACGCACCCGCTCCAGAATCTGGGGCAGCAGCTCGGTCAGTGCGGAGTCCTTGGCCAGGTAGTCGTCGGCGCCCCGGCGCAGGGCGGAGGCCACCAGCGACTCGTTGCCGTGGCCCGTGACCAGCACGACGGCCGGCGGCGCCGGGCGGGTACGAATGGCATCGAGCACGTCCAGCCCGCTGGTGTCCGGTAGCTGCTGATCGAGCAGCACGATGTCGATGCCCTCGAGCGACGCCAGGGCCTCACGGCCGGTCGCAACCTGCCGCGCCGGCTCGTAGCCATTCGAGGCGAGGACGTGCTGCACCAGGCGGCACAGATCGGGGTCGTCGTCCACCAGCAAAATCCGGGGCAAGGCGGGCTCAGCCATGCGCCTGCGCCGGTCCCGGGCGGAACCCTACCCGGGAGAACTTTTCCCACCCGGTCCTTCCGCGCCAGGCGTCCCACAACCCGCGCACCCGCCAGTAAAGCGTGAGCTGGCGGTAGCCGAAGTTCTCCATGACGGCATAGATAAGCAGGACCAGGACCTCGCGCCGGCGACTGAAGGGCAGCAGATGACGCTGCAGCCGGTCGGCGAGACCATAGCGAAAGCGCCAGGCGCCGACCACCACTGCGAGGATGTTCACCAGAACCCCGTAACCGAGTGAGGCGAGCAGGAAGGCCCACAAGTAGGGATAGTTGACCAGGGGAGAGTCGAGCACCCGTTCCATGATCAGCAGGAACAGGAGGCAAAGATACCCTGCTATCTCCACCAGGGGACCATAGTACTCGAACAGCCAGAAGGTCGGCAGGGCAAACCAGCCTATGCGGCCGTACTTGGTGCGCCACATCATGGCTCGATGATACCGTAGTGACTCGCGGAGCCCTCGATACCAGCGGCCACGCTGCTTGCGAAGCGACTCGAATGACTCGGGAACCTCGGTCCAGGCCACCGGATGGGGGAGGAACACGATCCGGCGGCCGGAGAGCTTGTCGAGCACGAAGCGGTGGAGCCGGACGATGATCTCCATGTCCTCGCACACGGTGCCGACCCGGCGGCCCACATATTCCTCGGTGATCCGGTGCCGGAGAAACGGGGTGAGATATCCACCCGCCCGGACGACGGTTTCTTTTTCGAAGACTGCGAAGACCCCGCTCAGGATCAGCACGGCCTGCATGCGGTCGAGCCCGGTCCGCGCGGTGGTGAAGGAGCGAAGATATTCCACCATCTGGAACCGCGGCAACGACCGGGCGGGAAGCCCTACCCGCACTACCCGGCTGTTACGAACGGTGCAGCCGTTGGCGATGGCGACCTGGCCGCCGACGGCCACCACCCGCGGATCCTCCTGGATTACCCGCATCAGCTCCTTGAGCGCCCGCTGGTCGAGAATCGAATCGGCGTCGAGCGACACAAAATAGGGCGATGTGGCAGCGTTGATGCCGGCGTTCAGCGCGTCGGCCTTGCCGCCGTTTTCCTTGTCGATGACGATGAGGCGAATGACGCTGGATGGCAGGGAGACGGCCGCCTCGTACATGGCCCGAACCCTGGCGGTACCGATGGCCGGCCGATACGGTACCTCAGTCCGACGGAGCCGGAACGCGCGCTTGAGCCGGTCGAGGGTTCCGTCGGTAGATCCGTCGCTCACCACCAGCACTTCGAACCTGGGGTAATCGCATTGGATGAGGCTGGTGACGCTGTCGACGATGGTCACCTCCTCGTTGTAGGCCGGCACGATCATGCTGAGCGGTTTGGTGAGGTCTCCCTCATCGATGAGATCGAGATCCTCCACGAAGTGGCCTGCGACCCGGCGGCGCACCTGCCGGGCCGACAATCCTATCAGCCAGAGGGTGTAGGTGTTGTAGAGCAGGAAGTACAACAGAAACACCGGCTGGACCACCAGCGCGAAAACGATCAAGGCCCGGGTGAGCGTCTCGATCACAGTGAAGCGCCCGGCTGGGTCACGATCGCGAGCTCGATGGCTCCGTTCACCCGGTGACGGATGGAAGGCACCGGATCGGTGCGCGCCACATCGCGGGCTACGTCGTCTTGCACCAATGCCAGTGCGAGGGCCGCGGCGAGGCGTCGCTCCTCGGAGGCAGCCGTGCGGGCTGCCTGGCGGAGGCTGGAGAGATCGGCGCCTTCCTGGACGGCCTGGGCGGCAACTGGGGCGTCCAGCCCCGGAGGAAAGGGCAGGGCAATTCCCTGGACGAGGCGGGCCACGTACGCCGCTGCCCGGACGGTCATCTCCGGGTCGGCCGCCAGGTGATCGAGCGTGGTCAGGCCCGGTCCTCGAAGCGGTACCGCCCGGCCCAGTACGAGGGCAACCTGCCTCCGGACGCCAGGATGGGGGTCTCGGGTCATGCTCTCGAGAAGATCGTATCGCTCCGCGGCCAAGGCGGCTCCTGCTGCCGCAAGCCGTACCGGAATCTCCGGATCGACGGTCAGGGCCTCCAGCGACGTGGGGTCCGCCAGGCCGGGGCGGTTACGCCAAAGATCGACCGCCGCCGCACGTACCTCGGAAGAACTGCTGCGCGCAAACCTCGGCAGCAGGCCCGGCAGCTCCGGATGATTGATGTGGCGGGCAATCCGGATGATCACTACGACCCGCTCGCTCTCCAGCGGAAGTCCCAGCGCGACCTGCGCAAACAACGCAAAGTGCTCCTCTGCCAGGCCCGCCGCGGCGGCGAGCACTGCCGGCTCGTCATCGGGTCGAAGCAGCTGAACCAGCCTGGCCAGCGCGCGGGCCGGGGGTATCCGGGAGAAGAGGGCCACCGCGGTCCGCCGCACCAGTACGCTGGGATCTCCGAGAGACCGGGAGCCAACAGTGAGCAGCTCCTCGGAGTCGAGCAGGTCGCCAACCGTGGTCAGCGCGGCGGCGCGGACCTCGGGCGTTGGATCTTCGCGCACGACCCGCAACAGAGCGCCTCGGCTCTGCTCACCCTGAAAGGCGCGAAGGCTGCTGATCAGGCGAACCCGTTCTCCAGCATCGAGCACGCTCCTCATGCCCTGGGACAGCGATGTCTGCGCCTCCTCGTCGTCCGGCGTGACAAGCGCGCGCAGTTCCAGGTGGCTTGCCGGCGATAGCTGGCGGCCGAGCAGCCGGAACCGGGCATCACCCTTCAATCGCTCACCCAGGAGACCCCGCACAGCGGTCTGATCCGGCATCTCAATCACCCGGGCCACGATGCTCTGGCGGTCAAACGCCCCCGCGGCCAGCGCGGCCGCGGCTCGCACGTTGGCCGGTTCGGCCCGCCGGCACGCCGCAATGAGTGCACCCTCGCCCTCGCGCACCTGGAGCGCACCAATGGCCAGCGCGGCCCGCTCCCGGACCAGCGCCGAGGGATCAGCCTCCAGCAACGCCAGTAATGTTCGTCCGTGCTGCAGCCCTTCAACCCGGGCGCTGGCATCGATCGAGCTGGCACGCACCCGTTCGTCCGCATCCTGAAGACCGCCGAGTACCGCCGCCGCCGCCAGCTCCCGGTCGCTGTCGGAACGGCCGACCCGCTCGAGTGCCTCGATGGCCGCCGCCCTGACGGGGGGCATCTCGTCGTCGAGAAGGCGTTGAAGGACCGGAAGGGCTCCCGACCCGCGCGAGTGCCGCACGCTGCGAATCAGAGCCAGCTTGCCTTCCCCGCCGGGCGAGTCGATCAGCGGGTCCACGAGGTCGGCCAGTGCCTCAGGGTCCAGCCGGCCGACGGCCGCCGCAATCGCTTCGCTCACATCCGTGGACTGGTCGGGGAAAGCCTGTAGCAGTGCCGGGACAGCCGATCGATTGCCCAGACTGCCCAGGGCCCGTGCTGTCTGGAGTCGGATGTTGGCATCGCCGTCGCCGATTAAGTCGACCAGATCGGGCACCAGCGAGGTGAGTCGCGCATCCAGGGCCGCCACGACCGCGGCCTCCCGCACGATCGGGCTCGGGTCGCGCAGCAACCGTCCAATGTCGGCCGCGGCAGCGACTGCGCGAACAGCGCCGAGCGCTCGGGCGGCGGCGGCTCGCACCATCGGATCCGGGTCAGAGGTTTGGGTCCGGAGTAACCCAACGATCTCAGGACCCCCCAGGTCTCCAACCAGACCAACTGCGGCGGCGCGGACTCGCTGATCCGGATCGGAGAGACCGCCGATCCCTGTCGGCAACGCTTCCCGAAGCCCCCGTGTACGCAGAGTCTTGAACGCCAGTACCCGGAGAGGTGCCTCGCTGTCGGCTGAAGCGATCTGGAGTAATTCAGGCAACAGGTCCTCGCGCCCAGTGCGTTGAACGGCGGTGACGACGGCCTCGCGCACTCGGGGTGAAGGATGCTGCGCCAGCTCGGCCAGGAACTCGCGCGTTCCGGAGGTGGCGAACTTCACGAGGGTATCGGACGCCTCGGGTACTCGCTCGCCGCTTTCGATCAGGCGGACCAAATTGTCGGGTACCCCAAGCCGCTCCAGGGCTACTGCTGCCCGAACCCGGATTTGCGGGTCAGGGTCGTCCAGCGCCACGAGAAGCGGTCCCTCCGCCACTGACCCGATCTGCTCCAACGCCTCGACACTGCGCATGCGCACCCACCAGGCGGGGTCGCCCAGAGCGCGCACCAGACGGTCGATGACTTCCGGCCCGCCGAACTGGCCCAGCGCGGCCGCGATGCGCGCTCGGACGAATGGCGCCGGATCGGTGAGCAGGTGCTCCAAGAGATAGCCGACGGCGCGCCGGTCGCCGAGCCGGCCGAGTGCCGTTGCGGCTTTACCCCGCACTTCATCCTCCGGCTCGCCCAGCAATCTCACGAGTGAGGGGAAGGCGCGTTGAGCGCGCACCTCGCCCAGCACATTGGCCGCCCAGGCCCGAGCGGGTTGATGGGTGGAATCATTGAGGACGGCAATGAGCGGATCCACCACCTGCTCACCATGGCGGGTGAGGATGTCGGCGATGCGGGGAGCCAGCCAGGCTTCGGCGGTGGCCAGTGTGCGGATGAGGGGCTCGACCGCACCGGGATCGGCAATCCGCGCGAGGGCACGAAGGGAGACTTCGCGGACGTCCGAGTCCTCGGTCCGGGTGGCCTCAACGGTTTCCAACAGGGCAGGTACCGCTTTGGCGCCGCCGACCCGGCCCAGGAGCTCCGCGGCGAAGGCCCGATCGCGCCACTTTGGGGCCGATCGCAGCTGGTCGACGTACTTGTCCACCAGTCCAAGCTGGTCGTAGGCCTCGAGCAACCAGGTGGGACGTCCCTTGGCTGTCCGCGCCTGCTCCTCCAGCACGGCTTCCAGGGCGTCGAGATCGCGGAGGGTGCTCATGTGGTGGATCGCCGGCCCGAGAAGCGCCTGCTCCCTGGAGGCGAGGTCGGTGACCAGGTCCCGGTAGACCCCTTTTCGGGTGGTTAGGTGGCGCTCAACGCGGTCCAGGTACCAGGTATCGACGAGCCAGGCGAGAACGGTCAGCAGTCCCACGGCCAGCATGGCACCGGCAGCGATGAGGATGAGGTTCAACGCCGTCATGGGGCACCCGCAAGGCCGATCGGGGTCTAAAGGCTGGTTCTGAGTGTCAGCAGGTCAGACGCGTGCGTCGTCCAGAAAGACCAGCGTCTGGCGATGGGAGACGACCGCTTCGAGGGATCGGTGAACCGCGGGGTCTACCACTGTACCAATAAGGTCCCGCATTCGCTCGACCGCAACGTCGGCGGCCATTTTCTCCTGGTAGGGGCGGGCGGTGGTCAGGGCGTCGAAGATCTCTACGGCCCCGACGATCCTGGCGCCGAGGGGTATCTCCTCTCCCTTGAGCCGGTCGGGATACCCCAGGCCATCCCACCGCTCGTGGTGACTGCGGACGAACCCGATCACATCCTTGAGGTGGACCAGGGGCGACAGGATCTGCGAGCCAACCGTCACGTGCTGCTTGACGTGATCGTACTCGTCTTCCGTGAGGGGGCCCTGCTTGTTGAGGATCTCCTCTCGGATGCCGATCTTGCCGATATCGTGCAGCCGGCCCCCGGTCCGCACCGCCTCGACCAGCTCGTCACCGCAGCCATGCTCCGCGGCCACCATGGCCGAAAGGTCCGCAACCCTGGCAGAGTGCCCCCTGAGATAGGGGTCTTTGGCCTCCAGGGCATTGATCAGGGCTTCGAGGGTCGCCACCGAGATCCGCTCCTGGTTGGCCTGCTCCACCCGGCGCTCCGCCACCCGGGAGGCCACCTCCTCTTTCAGCCATTGATTGATCTGCTGGCCTTCCATGAGGGTGTGCCGCCGCTGCAAGGCGTGGTGGATCGCCCGGCTGAGATGGCCGAGATCGATGGGCTTGATCAGGTAATCGAAAGCGCCGCGCTGCATGCACAGCGCGGCGTTGGTTGCGTCGTTGACGGCGGTCAGCATGAGGAGGGCGATGGTGGGCTCGAGCTCCATGATCTGGGGCACCAGCTCGACACCGCTCACACCAGGCATGTTCACGTCCAGGAGCATGCCGGTGATCTTCTGACGCTGGAGCACCAGCAACGCCTCTTCACCGCTCGACGCGGTGGCAACCTCGTATCCCTGCTGGGTGAGAAACTTGCGAAGCGCGTTGCGGATGGAGTCTTCGTCGTCTACCACGAGCAACGTGATCGGCCCATCGGTCGGGGGCAAAGACTCCTCCATCGTCGCTATTGCTGGGGGCTATTGGCTATTGGCTATTGGCCATTGGCCATTGGCCGTGAGTTAAGCTAACAGGTTCGGTGTGGAAGGTCTGCCAAGCCGACCGCCCACCCGCGTACCAGGGACGAAACTGGTGCAATAGCCCATAGCCCATGGCCTTACCCGACGAACTCAACCCTAACCCTCTCCGGTATTACCCCGGCCTCATGGCCCCGGTCGAGCAGCAGCTGGACTGCCTGGCGCCCGCGCGGGCCATAGTCCACCGTCCACTGGTTGACGTACATCCCGACGAAGGTATCGGTCCGCTCGTCGCCTATTCCACGGTTGTACTGCTTGGCATGGGCCAGCGCGGGCGCCCGATGCTCCAGGGCATACACGATGCTGGCACGAAGGTCGTGGGCAATCTGGGCAGTCACCTCGGCGCCTAGATCGCGCCGGACGGCGTTCCCACCGAGGGGAAGTGGGAGGCCGGTATCCTCGAGCCACCAGGCACCCAGGTCAGCCCACAGGTGCAGGCCGGAGTCGACGTAGGTCAGCTGGCCTTCGTGGATGAGCAGCCCAACCTCGACCTCGCCGCGGTGGACGGCGTCCTCGATCTCGTCG
>DATBSM010000170.1:0-7067 GCA_036559785.1 Gemmatimonadales bacterium | reverse complement strand
GATCTGCCGAAAACGGGCACCCGCCTCACACCCCATCAAGCATTCGGCACTATCGAGGCCGTCAAGGCAGTCTCCGAGCTTTTCAGCCCAATTGCCGGCAAGGTGGAGGAGATCAACACCGCCCTCGAATCCGATGCCGCTCTGGTCAATCGTGATCCGTATGGGGATGGCTGGATGGTCAAGCTACATATTACAGGCCCTGATGAGCTCAAAGGACTCATGTCGCCAGGCGAATACCGGGCGCACATAGGGGAGTGACTGCTGGACTCGATGCGAAACCTTTCGGCTGGAATGAGAGATGAATTGATGATGAGAAGCGCCGCGCCTCGAGAGCTTTGTCTCGGGGCCTTTATTTTAGGAGAGGAGTAGCGCTAACAGATGACGAGCGTCCTCGAACGCAAGACGATGGCCCAGACCCCCGACGTCCTCTACCCGTCCCACTTCGCCTACCGCCACATTGGCCCGCGCCGATCCGATGTGGACGAGATGCTCGAAGTGCTGGGCTACGACTCGCTCGATGCCTTCATCGATGCCGTCGTCCCGGAAGAGATCCGGCTTCGCCGGCCGCTTGCGCTGCCGCCGGGCCGCAGCGAGCGGGAGGTGTTGCAGGCGCTCCGGGGCCTGGCGGGCATGAACCGCGTGTTCCGGTCGTACATCGGGATGGGATACGCCGGCTGTTTCACACCCCAGGTGATCCAGCGCAACGTGCTGGAGAATCCTGGCTGGTACACCGCGTACACGCCGTACCAGGCGGAGGTCGCGCAGGGCCGGCTCGAGGCGCTGCTCAACTTCCAGACGGTGGTGTCCGACCTGACTGGCCTCGAGATCGCCAATTCGTCGTTACTGGACGAGGCCACCGCCGCCGCCGAGGCGATGAATCTCAGCCTGGCGGTGAGCTCGGTTCAGAGCGACCCGGTGTACCTGGTGGACCACGGTTGCCACCCGCAGACCATCGCGGTGGTGCAGACCCGGGCTGAGGCGCGCGGGATCGAGGTAGTGGTGGGCGACCCGGCTGGATTCGAATTCGGCGCCCGGGTGGTCGGTGCGCTGGTGCAGTACCCCGCCACCGACGGCGAGGTGCGCGACTTCCGCTCGCTCACCGAGCGGGCGCACGCCGCTGGGGCCCTGATTACCGCGGCAACGGACCTGCTGAGCCTGACCCTCCTCATCCCTCCCGGTGAGTGGGGCGCCGACATCGCCGTGGGCAATAGCCAGCGCTTCGGAGTTCCGATGGGGTACGGCGGCCCCCATGCCGCCTTCTTTGCCACCAAGGACGCCTATAAGCGGGTGCTCCCCGGTCGCATCATCGGGGTCTCCAAGGATCGCGACGGCCGCCCCGCGCTACGCATGGCGCTCCAGACCCGGGAGCAGCACATCAGGCGGGACAAGGCGACCAGTAACGTGTGCACGGCGCAGGTGCTGCTCGCGGTAATGGCCAGCATGTACGCCGTCTATCATGGTCCCTCGGGCCTCCGCCGGATCGCCGAGCGGGTGCACACCCGCACGGTGCTCCTGGCCAACGCCCTGCACCGGCTGCGGTACCGGGTGGTGCACGAGGCGTACTTCGACACCATCTGCGTCGAGGTGGAGGGATGGGCGCTCCCCCGGCTGCTCGACGCGGCGCGGGTGCGCAACATTAATCTCCGGCCGCTCTCGGCCACCCGGCTGTGCATCGCGCTGGACGAGACGGTGACGCTGGGCGATCTGGCGGATCTCATCTCGATCTTTTCGCTGAACGAAGCGCTCCCTTTCATGCTGGACGACATCGGGGTGAAGAACGAGCGCGCCATCCCCCCGAGGCTGGCTCGTACGACCTCCTTCATGGAGCATCCGGTGTTCCACCGGCATCATTCGGAAACCGAGATGCTGCGCTACATCAAGCGGCTGGAGTCGCGCGACCTGTCACTCACCTCGGCGATGATCCCGCTCGGCTCCTGCACCTTGAAGCTGAACGCCACGACCGAGATGATGCCGGTGAGCTGGCGGGAGTTCAACCGGCTCCACCCGTTTGCCCCGCGCGACCAGACGGCTGGATACCAGCTGCTCTTCAGTCAGCTGGAGTATCAGCTGGCCGAGATCACCGGCTTCGCCGCCGTCTCGCTGCAGCCCAACGCGGGATCGCAAGGCGAGTACGCCGGACTCCTGGTTCTGCGGGCCTATCATCGCTCACGGGGTGACGCCCACCGGACCACGTGCCTCATTCCCCAGTCCGCGCATGGTACCAACCCCGCGAGCGCAGTCATGGCCGGCATGCAGGTGGTGCCGATCAAGAGCGATCCGCGGGGCAACATTGACCTGGACGATCTCCGGGCCAAGGCGAAGGCCCATCGGGACACCCTCGCGGCCCTCATGATCACCTATCCCTCGACCCACGGAGTGTTCGAGGGTTCGGTGAAGGAGATCTGCCGGATAGTGCACGAGAATGGCGGCCAGGTGTACATGGACGGCGCCAACATGAACGCCCAGGTCGGCCTCTGCCGTCCGGGTGACATCGGGGCCGACGTCTGCCACCTGAACCTGCACAAGACTTTCTGCATTCCTCACGGAGGCGGCGGACCGGGCATGGGGCCGATCGGTGTGGCGCCGCACCTGGTTCCCTTCCTGCCGGGACACCCCATCGTGGATCTGAACCATCCCTTGGCGTGCGGCACCATCTCGGCCGCACCCTGGGGCAGCGCCGCGATCCTGCCGATCTCCTGGGCCTACATCGCCCTCATGGGTTACGACGGCCTGACCGAAGCGACCCGGATCGCCATCCTCAGCGCCAATTATGTGGCCCGGCGGCTGGCCGATCACTACCCGTTACTGTACACCGGTCAGAACGGGCTGGTGGCCCACGAGTGTATCATCGATACCAGGCCCTTCAAGAACTCTGCCGGCGTCGAGGTGGAGGACATCGCGAAGCGGATCATCGACTACGGCTTCCACCCCCCTACGGTCTCGTTTCCGGTGGCGGGCACGCTCATGATCGAGCCCACCGAGAGCGAATCGAAGGAGGAGCTGGACCGCTTCTGCGACGCGATGATCGCCATTCGGGGAGAGATCAGGGAGATCGAGGAAGGCCGCGCTGACCGGAAGAACAACCTCCTGACCAACGCTCCGCACACCCTCGAGCAGGTCATCTCCGACTCCTGGGACCGTCCCTATCCCCGAGAACGGGCCGCCTACCCGACCCGAGCGGTGCGCGCGTACAAGGTGTGGCCGACGGTTGGCCGGATCGATAGCGCCTTCGGCGACCGCAACCTGATGTGCAGCTGTCCACCGGTGGAGGCATATGGATAACGAAGCGGGGCAGCGGGGCAGCGGGGCAGACTCCCAGGTTGCCGCGCTTTGTTATCCCGAGGGCGGTGAGAGTGACGGGATTGCACGGCTGCCCCGCCGCCCCGCTGCCCCGCCGTCAGTCTGGCACCTCTGGCTGGACGAGACTCCCCGCCCCGGGTGGGCCAACATGGCCATCGACCATGCCCTGCTAGAACGGGCCCAGCAGCACGGCGAGAGGTGGGTCAGGCTGTATCAGTGGGCCCCGCACTGCCTCTCGTTTGGCCGTCATGAACCCGCTACCCGGCGCTACGACTCAGAACGCATCGCGGAGCTCGGTCTCGACACGGTACGGCGGCCCACCGGTGGCAGGGCCGTGTGGCACGCCGAGGAGCTCACGTACTCCGTGGCGGCACCGAGTGCGCGATTTGGCTCGCTTCCTGCGGCTTACCTCGAGATCCATGGCATGCTCGCCGATGCGCTCCGGGGACTCGGCGTTCAAGCGTCTCTCGCCCCTCCGGTCCAGACGCCCGCTCTCGATGCCGGGGCCTGCTTCTCCCAGCCGGCAGGGGGGGAACTCATGATTGGGGGGCGGAAGATCGTCGGCAGCGCGCAGTTCCGGCAGGGGGACGCGTTTCTACAGCACGGGTCCATCCTGCTGGAGGACAACCAGAGCTTCGTACTTGGTCTCACGCGAGGTGCAATCATCGCCCGCTCTCCGCAACGAACCCAGGGCTCCACGAAGACCCCGGAACCGCGGCTCCGGAGCCGGGACGTCGCCGAGGCCATTACCCGGGCCGCTGGGACCCGTTGGCCGGGTGAGTGGGACCGTGTGCCGGATCTCGAGCCGACGCTCCAGAGCGCCTCGTCTCACTTTCCTCACTACCGCTCCGTCGCGTGGACGTGGGCGCGGTGAGCGCGGCACCGCGGTGGAGGGCGCGGCTCACCTGCATTGCTGTACTCGCCATGTGGTGCAGCACCCCGGCAGCCGCCCAAACTGAGGCTGCCTCCACCACCGGCATTGTCATCGTCACCGGCCAACAGGCCACCACTCCAGTTCCGACCTTGATGGAGGGGGCCGCGAACAGTGTGGGCAATCAGGACGTCGCCGACCAGCTGTTCCTCCGCCTGGCGGAAATGGGACCCAAGCTGCTGACGGTTGGCGAGCGCGACTTCGTGCCGGCGCTGGCCCGCTCCTGGACCCGTCGCGACTCGACCACACTGGTATTCGAGCTCGACCCTCGAGCCCGTTGGCACGATGGGGTGCCTGTCACCGCTCGCGATGTCGTCTTCACATTCAAGCGCGCGAAGAATCCGGACCTCGCCCCCCGAGTCTCCGAGCTGCTCCGACAGATCACCTCGGTTACGGCAGAGGGAGACACCCGCGTGGTGTTTCGCTTTGCCCGGCCCTACTCGGAGCAGTTCTACGATGCCACCTATCACGTCGCCCCCATTCCGGCCCATCTGCTGGATTCCATCCCCCCCGACTCGGTGGGCCGGTCGAGCTTCGCTGCCAGTCCGGTCGGCAGCGGGCCCTACCGGTGGGTACGCAGTGTGCCGGGTCAATTTGTCGAGCTTGTGGCGGTCCGTGATTTCTTCCTGGGTAAGCCAAAGATCGAGCGGGTGATCCTTCGCACCGCTGTCGAGCCCTCGGCCCGGCTCAACCTGCTGCTCAGTGGCCAGGCGGATGCCATGGATATCATTCCCCCGCCATCCCTCGGCCAGGTGGCTTCCGACACGACGCTCCGGCTCATCGCGGTGCCGTCCTCGACCATGGGCTATCTCCTCTTCAACCAGCGCGATCCCAAGAACCGGGCGCGGCCTCACCCCATCCTGGCGGATAACAGAGTCCGCCGTGCTATCACGCTCGGGCTCGACCGGAACCAGCTGGTTCAGGCGGTATTCGGTTCCCATGGCATGGTGCCCTACGGCCCGGTGTCCCAACTACTGTGGATCCGTCACCGGTCACCCCGGGCGGACGGCCCGAACGTCAGTGAGGCGCGACGGCTCCTGGCTGCAACCGGCTGGGGCGACTCCGACGCAGACGGCACCCTCGACCGCGATGGCCGTCCACTGCGGCTGGTACTTTCCGTTCCCAACACCAGTGGAATCCGGCGTCAGATGGCTCTGCTGATTCAGGAGCAGCTTCGCCGGATCGGCGTGCAGATCGAGATCCAGCAGCTCGAGTTCCCCATCTACCTCGAGCGTCGCTCGGCGGGGGACTTTGATGTCGATTTCTCATCGGTGAGCCAAGACCCCTCTCCATCCGGCCTGACCCAGAGCTGGGCCTGCACCGGAGGCAACAACGTCGCGGGATACTGCGATCGCGGTGTGGATTCGCTGATGGAACAGGCGGTTGGCGGGCAGGGAGATCCGGGTGAGAAGTGGATCGAGGCCCTTGCAAAAATCGAAGCGGACGCCGCCGCAACGTTCCTGTACGCGCCCGCCTTCATGTACGCGGTGAACCGCCGATTCAGGGGCGTGACGATTACCCCTCAGTCCGCCTGGCTCTCGCTCCGAAAGTGGTCGGTGAGTCCGGTCCCGATAGCCGGCCGGAGCCATTAGCGTGGGCGGTTGGCTGCTCCGGCGGGCGCTTCAGGCGGTCGCCACGTTAGCGGTTGCCATTGTGCTGCTGTTTGTCCTGATGCGCGCGGCGCCCGGGGATCCGTTGTTCCGCCTGAGCGCGGACCGGTCGATCTCGCAGAAGGAAATCGAAGTCCTCCGGGCCCGCTACGGACTGGATCAGCCAGTCGGCAGGCAGCTGCTCGCCTTCGTCGGGGGGCTGGCTCGCGGCGATCTAGGCGTCTCAATCGAGTATGGCCGGCCGGTCACCTCATTGCTGGCCGAGCGGCTCCCGGCCACCATCCTGCTAGGCGGCAGCGTCCTCCTGCTCAACTTCACCGTGGGGCTCTGGCTCGGCGTCCGGCAGGCCGTACGCCGGGGCGCAAGAGAAGACCGCTGGCTCACTACGCTCTCGCTCACCGGGTATGCGATGCCCTCCTTTTGGCTCGGCCTCGTGCTCGCCTGGCTGGTGGGGGTCGAATGGAGGCTGTTACCGGCGGCGGGAATGCAGGACCCGCTGCTGAGGTCCGATGCCGGCGTACTCGCACGAGCGGGCGATATTCTCCGGCATCTCGTGCTTCCGGTCATTACGCTCTCGGTGGTGAGCATCGCGGCAACAATGCGCTACCAGCGATCGGCGATGCTCGAGGTGCTGCACCTTCCTTATATAGTCACGGCGCGAGCGAAGGGGTTGCCCGAGCGGGTGGTTACCTGGCGGCATGCCTGGCGCAATGCGCTCTTTCCCGTCATCACCCTCTTCGGTCTCTGGCTTCCGATTCTGGTGACTGGATCGGTATTCGTCGAAGCCGTGTTCGCCTGGCCCGGACTGGGATCGCTGGCCGCGGGCGCGGTTGGGAGCAGGGACTATCCCCTGCTGATGGGTGCGTCGCTGCTGGTGGCCGCGCTGGTGGTTGCCGGCGGTTTTCTGACCGACCTGACGTACGCGCTGTTGGATCCCCGGGTGCGAATCGGGTGACAGCGATTCTCGAAATCCTGCAAAGCGCCTGGCGCAATCCCCGTGGTCGCACTGGGGCCCTGTTGTTGGCCATCGTCGCTATCGCCGCCCTCGTGGGTCCCTGGCTGCTGCCCGATCCGCTCGCCCAGCCCGACATACTTGCCGGCAGCCTTCCCCCGGGCCTTGGCCACCCATTCGGCACCGATCAGCTGAGCCGGGATGTGCTGGCCCGGGTGGCGACCGGCGCCCGCATCTCACTCGGAGTGTCGGTCCTCGCCGTAGCGCTCTCGGT
>DATBSM010000169.1:0-5677 GCA_036559785.1 Gemmatimonadales bacterium | reverse complement strand
GGCCCGCATGAAGATCGAGCGTGACCACATCGAGTGGCTCTCCGGCGTGCGGGCCGGTGAGACGCTGGGCTCGCCCGTGGCCATGCTGATTCCCAACCTGGACTGGGCCAACTGGGAAGACGTCATGGCCTACGAGAGCTCGGATCCCCCGGGCGAGCTCCGCCGCCGCCGGGTGACGCGGCCCCGCCCCGGCCACGCCGACCTGGCGGGCCTGTTGAAGTACGACCGGCTCGATGGCCGCGACATTCTCGAGCGGGCCAGCGCCCGGGAGACCACCGCCCGGGTGGCGGCAGGCGCGCTGGCCAAACGGCTCCTCCATGAGTTCGGCGTAGAAATCGGCAGCCATGTGATATCGCTCGGTGGGATCGAGACGGAATCGGCCCGGGGCCAACGGAGCGCGCCCCTGCCGTGGCCGCTGAACGAGGCCTCGGATCGCTCCGAGGTGAGGGTGCTCGATGCCGCGGCTGAGGCGACGATCATCCAGCGGATCGACGCTGCCAAGAAGGCCGGTGATACGCTGGGTGGCGAGGTCGAGGTAGTGGCGCGGGGCGTCGTCGTCGGGTTGGGCAGCCACGTCAGCTGGGATCGCAAGCTCGATGGCCGCCTAGCCGGGATGCTGATGTCGATCCCGGCGGTGAAGGGGGTCGAGATCGGGATGGGTTTTGAGGCAGCCCGGAGGCCGGGCTCGGAGGTGCACGATCCGATTGAGGGCGGGGCAGCGGGGCAGCGGGGCAGCGGGGCAGGTAGAGGCGCATCGCGTGCGCCCTCCACTGACCCCCGCGGCGGCTTCCGCCGCCCGACCAATAACGCGGGCGGGCTCGAGGGCGGAATCACCACCGGGGAACCGGTGGTTGTTAAGGTAGCAATGAAGCCCATCTCGACCCTGATGTCGCCCCTGGCCACGGTGGACCTGGCTTCCGGCCAGCCGGCCAAGGCGGTGAGCGAACGGTCCGATGTCACCGCTGTGCCGGCAATGGGCGTGATTGCCGAAGCGATGGTTGGGCTGGCGCTGGCGGATGCCATGCTGGAGAAGTTCGGCGGAGATTCCCTCGCCGAGATGCGCCGTAATTACGCCGGTTACGTGGCTGCCCTCGGCTCACGCTGGCCTTCGCTGGCCGACCCCGCGGAGAGCTGATGCCGCGACACATCGTGCTCGTGGGCCTTCCCGGCGCCGGTAAGAGCACGGTTGGAGCGCTGGTGGCCGCGGCACTGGCGGCTCCCCTTATTGATATCGATAGCGTGCTGGTGCGTGAGATGGGCATGCCGATCAGTCAGATCTTCGGCATGATGGGTGAGGCTCGGTTCAGGCAGATGGAGCGCGATGCCGTGGACGCGGCTCAGGCTACGGAACCCGGTGTGATTATCCCGGGTGGGGGGTGGGCTGCGCAGCCGGGACAGCTGGACGCCGCCAACACTCGCTGCCTCTCGATCTATCTCAGATGCCTTCCCCATACCGCAGCCAAGCGTAGCCAGCAAGGCGAGGCCCGGCCTCTCCTGGCCGGCGTGGATCCCGCCCAACGGATGCGAGTGCTGTTCGAGGAGCGGGAGCCGTTCTATGCCCGAGCCCATCATACAGTGCAGGCTGAGCACAGCGCGGCGGCCGCGGTTGCCGCGACGGTCGTGGGCTTGGCCCGGCACCACGGAGGGTGGTAACGCTGGCCCCGCCTTGCTTCCGACCACTGGCTGCGAGTTTCTTGCTACCTCTCCAATTTGACCATTAGGTGACTCAGGCGGTTACACTGAAGCTATGGCAACAAGAACCAAACGGGGTGTGAAGGCGGCAAAGGCGGCCAAAACAGGAAAGGCGGCAGGGGTGCAAGACGCGCTCCCGCAACCTGTTAAACCGCCTGCCCGGAAGAGCAAGCGAGCCAAGGCCATCGGCAATGGTGCCCGGAGCAAGTCTGGTGGCACCGCCCTTGTCATCGTCGAGTCGCCCACCAAGGCCAAGACCATCGGGAAGTACCTTGGGCCCGGCTACGACGTCAGGGCAACCATCGGGCACGTGCGCGATCTGCCTACCCGCGAGCTGGGGGTGGACGTGGAGCGCGGGTTCGAGCCGAAGTACGTGACGATCAAGGGCAAGACCAAGACGCTGTCCGACCTGAAAAAGGCGGCCAAGGGCGCCTCCGCCATCTACCTGGCCACCGACCCGGACCGGGAAGGGGAAGCGATCGCCTGGCACGTCGCCGGTCAGCTCAACTCGGTGGCTCCCACTCACCGAATTCTCTTCTATGAGATCACCAAGGCCGCCATCCAGGACGCGCTGCGCGTGCCGGGCAAGATCGACGATCGAAAGGTCGATGCCCAGCAGGCTCGCCGAATCCTCGATCGGCTGGTGGGATACAAGGCCAGCCCGATTCTGTGGCACACCATCAAGACCGGCCTGTCGGCGGGCCGGGTCCAGACCGTGGCGCTCCGGCTGATCGTCGAGCGGGAACGCGATATCCGCGCGTTCAAGCCTCAGGAGTACTGGACCATCGAGGCGCTCTGCGCCAGGAACGGCCAGACCTTCGAGGCCGCGCTCCACAAGGTGGCGGGCCACAAACCCCAGCTGGAAACCGAGGCCGATGCCCAGGCGGTGGTGGAGGCGGTCCGCCCGATGCCGTTCATCGTCTCCAAGGTCGAGAAGCGCAACCGGAAGAAGAATCCTGCCGCGCCCTTTACCACCAGCACGCTGCAGCAGGAGGCGGCCAAGAAGCTCGGCTTCTCCTCCCGCCGCACCATGCGCGCGGCGCAGGACCTCTACGAGGGCAAGGACGTCGGTGAGGATGGCGCGGTCGGCCTGATCACCTATATGCGAACCGACTCACCCGAGGTGTCGGACACCGCGGTGGCCTCAGTTCGAGATTTCATTCGGAAAAGCTACGCCAAGCCGTACCTGCCGGACTCTCCCAACTCCTACAAGCCGAAAAAGGCCGCGCGGGTCCAAGGCGCTCACGAAGCGATCCGGCCCACCGACGTGGCTCGCCGGCCGGAGCAGCTGCAGTCGTATCTGGAGCCGGACCAGTACCGCCTCTACCAGCTGATCTGGCAACGGTTCGTGGCGTCGCAGATGACGCCGGCAGTCTACGACATGACCATCGTGGATTTCGATCTCGGCCAGTACCTCTTTCGGGCCACGGGCTCGGTCTTGGTGTTCGACGGGTACCACGTGCTCTACACCGAGGGACGGGAGAAGGAAGAGGGCAAGACGATGGACGATCTGCCGCCCATTCCGCCGCTCGCCGTCGGCGACCAGGTGGAAGTTCGGGAGATCACTCCGTCGCAGCATTTTACCGAGCCGCCTCCCCGCTTCTCCGAGGCCAGCCTGGTGAAGGAGCTGGAGCGTCTGGGCATCGGCCGCCCCTCCACCTACAGCGCCATCATCTCCACCCTGTCAGCGCGGGAGTACGTCCGGGTAGACCAGCGGCGCTTCTTCCCAACCGACCTGGGCGAGACCGTCGAGAAGATCATGATCGGCAAGTTCCCCGAGATCTTCAACGTCGAGTTCACCTCCGGCATGGAGAACGAGCTGGACCGGATCGAGGACGGCGAGCTGGCCTGGCAGCGGGTGCTCCAGGACTTCTATGGTCCCTTCAGCACGGCGCTCGAGGCGGTCGACATGAAGGCGCTGGTGGCCGACGCGCACGGGCTGAAGCCGGAGGTGCTGGCCCAGGAGCGCTGCCCCAAGTGCGGCTCTCCGATCGAGCTCAGGACCGGCCGCTTCGGGCCGTACCTGGCCTGTCTGAAGTACAAGGACACCTGCGATTACGTGAAGTCGCTCAAGAAGGACAAGGTGCCCGACCGCCCCAGCGACGAGAAATGCCACCTCTGCGGCTCGGCCATGGTCATCAAGACCGGCCGGTTCGGCGAATTCCTGGCCTGCACCACCTATCCGAGCTGCAAGGGCACCCGGTCCATCCCCATGGGCATCAAGTGTCCCAAGTGTGTCGAGGGAGATCTCACCGAGCGGCGCACCAAGCGGGGGAAGTCGTTCTGGGGATGTCTGCGCTACCCGGCCTGCGACTTCTCCACCTGGAACCGCCCGGTGCCGGAGATCTGCCCCGCCTGCGGGTACCTCGGCATGGAGAAAAAGATCAGCAAGGCCGAGGGCGAGAGCCGGACCTGCCTCAAGTGCGGCCACCGGGTCGTGGTGGCCGAGCCGGAGGAGGTGGCTCTGGCGTGAATGCCACCGTCGTCGGCGGGGGTCTTGCCGGCTCGGAGGCGGCGTGGGCGCTCGCGGAGCGTGGCGTCCGGGTAACTCTGTACGAAATGCGTCCCCAGGTCCGGACCGCGGCGCATCAGACCGATCGCCTGGCCGAGCTGGTCTGCAGCAACTCCTTCAAATCGGTGGACCTCACTAATGCCCACGGCCTCCTCAAGGCCGAGCTGCGTGCGCTGGGGAGTATCCTGCTTCCCTGTGCCGATGGTGCCCGGGTGCCCGGCGGTACGGCGCTCGCGGTTGACCGCGAAGTCTTCTCCCGCGCGGTGCACCAGCAGGTCACCTCGCACCCCAACGTCACCCTGATCCGGGAGGAAGTGGCCGAGCTGCCCTCGCCCGGAATCGTGGCCACCGGGCCGCTGACTTCGGAGCGGCTGACCGCGGCCATCGTCTCCCGGCTCGGCTCCTCGGCGCTCGCCTTCTACGATGCCATCGCCCCAGTGGTGTCATCCGACTCCCTCGACCACACCAGGCTCTACGCGCTGTCGCGGTATGGAAAGGGTGAGGGGGACGACTACCTCAACGCGCCGATGGACGCGGAGGCGTATGGCCGGTTCATCGACGCGCTGGTCGAGGCCGACCAGTTCCACGGGCATGAGTTCGACGAGGTACCCTACTTCGAAGGATGTCTGCCGGTGGAGGAGATGGCGCGCCGGGGTCGGGAGACGCTCCGGTTCGGCCCAATGAAGCCGGTCGGGCTGCCCGATCCCAGGACCGGCCGGGAGCCATACGCCGTGGTACAACTCCGCCGGGAGGACCGGGCAGGTCAGATGTGGAATCTGGTCGGCTTCCAGACCCGGCTTCGGATCCCGGAGCAGCAGCGGGTGTTTCGGATGATTCCCGGGCTCGAGTCCGTCGAGTACCTACGCTTCGGCAGCATCCATCGGAACTCCTACCTTAATAGTCCGGCGAGCCTGGGCCCTGGCCTGACCTCGCGGAACGACTCAGCGCTCTTTTTCGCCGGCCAGATCACCGGTGTGGAGGGCTACACCGAATCGCTGGGCACCGGGCTCATGGCCGGGATCAACCTGGCACGGCAGCTCCAGGGGCAACCGGTCGCCGTGCCCCCGCCAACCACGATGCTCGGCGGATTATATCGTTATCTCCGCGAGGCAGACCCGAGGCATTTCCAGCCGATGAATGCAAACTTCGGACTGCTCGATCCGCTGCTGGGGAAGGTGAAGAAGGATCGCAAGAAGGAGCTGCTCGTCGAGCGGGCGCAGAGCGATCTCAAAACGTGGATGGATGAGACTGGTGTGGGACAGCAGCACCAAATGAGCCATGACCGCTCGTCCTGAAGTCACCGAGTATCTGACGCACCTCGAGAAGGAGCGCGATGTCTCGCCGCATACGCTCAAGGCGTACGCCCGCGATCTCGCGGATTTCTCCGAGTTCTGCGACCGGCACTATGGCGACTGGACCTGGGCGACCGTGGACCGGCTCGGCATCCGGGGATTCCTGGGTGAGCTGAACCGG
>DATBSM010000168.1:0-4913 GCA_036559785.1 Gemmatimonadales bacterium | reverse complement strand
GCCTCCTCCACTTCATCGTCCGGAATCGGCACCATAGCGAAGAGTTGGCACTGGAGACCCGGGGGAGCGAGCCGCGCGACCAGCACCACCTGGAGTGGCTCGTCGAAGAATCCGTGCTCCTCGATCTGCTCCCACGCCTCGGGCGACAGCACCGCCCGGGCGACCAGGCGGCCATTGCGGTAGGTGCCCATGCAGACCATCCCGGCGGGCACTCGTTCGTCCTCCACCAGACCGACCACGAGTTGGACGGGCTCGTCGGTCGCGGCGATGGCCGCGGGCGTGGGGATCGGGTTGCCGTCACCGGGCTCGGGTACGTTAGCTGTCATGTGGAATCAGTACGCGGGGCACAGCAATACGGCAAGCCACTACTTCGGTGGGAGGATCTCGCCCGATTCGCTTAACGCTGCGGCGGTAGCTCCGAAGTCCTGGGCCGAGAGGCGCCGCACCAGGTTGATGGCGGTGTTGTCCGGATCCGGGGCAGGGCCCTCCCGCGGCAGCTGCTTCATCGGGATCAGGCGCGCGGCGCGCAAGGTTCGGTCTCCCGAAAACTCCAGCTGTAGCACGCCGGTGACGCCGAGTGGGCCGGCCAAATTGAAGCCGCGATAGGTGGCAAAGTTGCCCAGTGAGTACGCGATGAGCCGGCCGCGGTAGAACTCCATCCCCCGAAGTACATGCGGTCCGTGGCCGATCACCCCATCGGC
Source organism: Gemmatimonadales bacterium (assembly GCA_036559785.1). GTDB lineage: Bacteria > Gemmatimonadota > Gemmatimonadetes > Gemmatimonadales > GWC2-71-9 > CAVVWJ01. Next base: position 4,212 of record DATBSM010000168.1, on the reverse strand, counting down.
GCCGGCATCGATCACCGCGCGGGCCCACCGCCGGAGATCACCCCGTGGCTCGCGGCCGAGCGACTCGGCGGCCTCCCCAGTCCGCAGCGCCCGTACTCCCTCGGCTCCGCCGTGGAACGTCACCACCAGTAGATCGACAAGAGGCCGCATCGAATCCACTACTGCCGCGCTGCGTTCGATGTCCAGGAGATTGTAGGCGTAGGGATAGGTGGTGAACCCCACCAGGCCAACCGTGGTAAGGCTGTCGCCCCGGCGAATGGTATCCACCGTAATCCGCCCCAGCGGCCCGTAGAGCCGGACCCCCAGACTCTCAAGCACCTGCTCGGTCGATTCTCGTCCGGCCGGTCCCAGATCGTTCGCGTGGTTGTTCGCCAGGTTCATGTGGGTGAACCCGGCCTCCACCAGCCGAGGGGCCAACAGGGTCGGGGTGCGGAACGCGTAACAGTTCGGACGGGTCGCGGGGGGCAGCGTATCCGCTTTCATCTGTTTCCGGAGCCGCTCCTTCCGGCGCCGTTCTTTCGGGGTGAGAGGCATCAGGCATTTGACCGACGTGCCGGTATCGGCCAACACGCCCTCGAAGTTGCCAACGACGAGGTCACCACGCAGGCTGGAATGGGCCCGATCGAGCAGGCCGCGTCCGCTGTCGGGCGGAAGGCCGTCGGGAAGGGTCGCCGTTCCGAGGTTGATGTCTCCGACGAAGGCGAGGCGAACCGGCGCGTAGATCCGTGTGGCGGGTTGGGGTGTCGGCTCGATCAGGGGTGAAGGGGGGGACACCGTGTCGGCTCGTTGCGACGGTGGTACGGGCTGGGGCTGAGGCGGTGGAGTCTTGGCGCAGGCGAGAGCCGCGAGGAGAACCAGCCAACGAAGGCCCACTCTCACGCGGTGCTCACACCTCCATTAGAGCGGTCGGCGGTTTCCTTGACGCGACGCAGACTGCTCTCCCGGCCGACCACCACCAGCAGCTCATTTACCGGCTCGGAGACGGTCGACCCGGTCAGGGCGACTCGGATCGGTTGCATCACATCGCCCAGCTTGAGCCCTTCTGATTCCGCCAGCGATTTCAGGGCCTCCAGCAGACGGTCGGCATTCCACTCCTCCGGCGTGAGCCCTTCGAGCGTGGTGGCTCCGAGGCTGAGATTCCTCCCGAAGGCGCCGCCCATCTTCCGGATCAGCGCCTCGCCCTTGGGATCGAGCTTCGACCGTGAAGGGTCCATTCGCACCGCCACCTGCTCGGCCACATGGAGAATGGTCCGGGAACGTGCCTTCACCGAATCGATCAGAGGCCGCAGGTCGCGCGCAGGATCCGCCGCCACTCCCATGTGAGCCAGCTGACGCCGCACCGGCTCGAGCATGTCGTCGGCCGGGAGGGCGGAGAGATACTGGCCGTTCATCCACTCGAGCTTGGTGGTGTCGAAGACCGCCGCCTTTTTCTGGATGCCGTCAAGCGTGAAGAGCCGGATCATCTCGTTCTCCGGCATGATCTCGCGGTCACCGCCGGGAGACCAGCCGAGCAGGGCCAGGAAGTTCCGCATCGCAGCGGGGTAGATGCCCTGCTCTTGATAGTCGCCGACGGCGGTAGCACCGTGCCGCTTCGAGAGCTTCTTCCCGTCCGCGCCCAGTATCATGGGGACGTGTGCGAACACCGGTGGCTCGTGGCCCAGCGCCAGGTAGAGCGCGACCTGCTTCGGGGTGTTGGAGATGTGGTCGTCGCCCCGGATGACGTGGGTGATCCCCATGGCGATATCGTCGGAGACGACGGCCATGTTGTAGATGGCGCTGTTGTCGCTCCGGAGAATGACGAAGTCGTCGAGGTCCCGTCCCTGGAAGCTGATCCGGCCGTGCACCGCGTCGTCCCAGGCGATTTCCTCGTCCTCCAGCAGGAACCGGATGGTCGACGGAGTACCGGCGCTGACACGTGCCTCGACCTCGGCGGCGCTGAGCCGATGGCAGCGCCGGTCGTAACGAAAGCCCCCCCCTGATCCCTCAGCCCTCGCTCGCTGCGCGTCGAGCTCCTCACGGGTGCAGAAGCAACGGTATGCTTTGCCCGCGGCGAGGAGCCGCTCGGCATCGGCCTGGTGGCGGGCGGCGTATTCCCCCTGGAAGTACGGGCCCTCGTCCCAGGTGATTCCCAGCCAGGTGAGCCCATCGAGGATGACCTGGGTGTGCTCCGGCGTGCTCCGCTCGCGGTCGGTGTCCTCGATCCGGAGGATGTGAGTGCCGCCGGCGTGACGGGCATATAGCCAGTTGAAGAGGGCGGTGCGAGCTCCCCCCACGTGGAGGTAGCCGGTCGGGGAAGGGGCGAACCGTACTCGGGGAGCAGTCATGGAGTCTCGAGAAACGTGAGCGGTAAGCGGTAAACGCTCACGCTGTTTCGGATAGAACGGAGCGGGAGGGATTCGAACCCTCGATAGAGGTTGACCCCCTATGCCGGTTTAGCAAACCGGTGCCTTCAGCCACTCGGCCACCACTCCAGGACCAACGACGAACCGCGGAAATTAACACGGCGCCCCGGCCCGCGCATCTCGGCGGCCGGATTGCCCCAACTCCGGGCACGCGATTGATTGGGACACGCCGGAATTTCACCCTCACGCGACCAGTGGAGCCAATATGCAGCGGTTACTGAGCGTCGGGCCAGTCGTGGCGCTGCTGGGGATCTGGGGTGCCGCACTTCCCGGTGGGCCCGCCCACGCGCCACCCGCCCCGTCGGTGAAAAGCCTCCGCTGGCTCGCAGGCTGTCTCGAGCTACGCTCCGGCGATCGCCTTGTCGAAGAGTACCGCATGGACCTTCGCGCCGGCTCCATGCTGGGGATGGGACGGACCACTAGCTCCAAGGGCCTGATGGAGTACGAGCTAACGCTGATTCGGGAGCACGAGGGCAAGATCCTGTTTGAGGCCCACCCCAGCGGCCAGGCGGCGGCGGTGTTTACCGCCACGAGCGCCAATACAGACAGCGTGATCTTCGAGGCTCCCGAGCACGACTACCCCCAGATCGTCGGGTATCGCCGGTCAGGGCGGGATTCTGTGATTGGGTGGATTGACGGGGACCAGGGAGGCAAGCGCCAGCGGATCGAGTTTCCCTACCGGCGCGTGGCGTGCCCCGGAATGTAGGGGCTAGGCACGCCACACCCCCGCATGCTACGCGCGCGCTGCTGCCAGTGGCTGGTAGTACTGGCGAGCAAGGTTGATGATCTCGCCGGCTGAGCCGGGGAGGTTGTTGCGGAGCCAGAGGATGATCGCCTCGGATCTCGGAACCTCTCCCCAGGCCGGGCGGTGGTTGGCCTTGATCAGCGATCGAAGAGTGGCGACTCGGTCTCCCAGGACTTCGGTCATGGCCCGGTTCAAGGCGAACTCGAGCTCATCGTCTATCGGAACCATGTGAGTATGCGCGCACAGTAGCGCATCCACGTGCTCCACCCGGAACTCCTCGCCGAAGACATCGATCGGGTAGGCACAGAAGAGACTGATGTTGCTCGCGTGGAGCAGGCTGTTCCAATACTCCTCCAGGCGGACGGCGGCAGCGCGCTCCCCGGCCGTCCACAAGAGCCCCACCATCTCTCCATATGCGCGAATACCGCTGTGTCCCGCTCTCGCCTGCACCCCTTTGAGCGCGTCTCCAACGACACTGTCGAATCGGGCTCGATCGGGCTGTCCGTTGACCATCAGGCGGTCCAGTGTTGCCTGGGCGTCGAGGAACACCAGCCGGCCCTCGAGCACAGCCTTGGAATAGGCCGGCTCCTGGCGGAGTAGGCGGGCCACGGAGCCGCTATGCTCGGACGACGCGATAGCCAGAAGCCCGTCCCCTCGCCGCAGACCTTCAGCCAGGAATCGACTGATGTTCCTGGTCAGGAGTCGATCATCCTTCCCGTAGAGCTGGACCAGATGCTCTTCTGGGTCAACCTGGTCGAGCAGCTCTGCGCATGAAGTCATGAGAGGTTTCCTTAATACCGCGAACGGCAGGAGGGACCCGAACAGGAGGACTGGTGAAACAATAGGACAATGCCCGGGCTGAGGCAACGCCGATCCAGTTTAGTCGAACGTATTCAAGCCTCTAATATGATAGCAGTTACTCGTTGTGTTGGTGCGCTGTATCACACTCCAGGCTTGCGGTGCTGCCCGAAAGCGTCATACATTCGCCCATTCACCTTCAGACAAGCCTCGGACGATATGGCGCTGCAGGGCTCCCAGAACAACTCGGCCAAGACCGAGCGCCCG
>DATBSM010000167.1:0-4334 GCA_036559785.1 Gemmatimonadales bacterium | reverse complement strand
GGCGGCGCAGGTGGATATCACCCCCTTTGGGGCCCGGGTGCGACCGGTGATCTTTCTGGACGCCGGTCAGGCGTCGGAAATCTCGAGTCTGTTCTCCAGCTCGGCTCTGGTCGGCGGTGGTGTCGGGCTCTCGCTGTTCAGCGGGCTCATCCGATTCGACCTGAGTAGTGACATCACTCCCGATCAGTCGAGCAAAGTGCGGTTCGATCTCGTGGTACAGGGGGTCAGGTGATGAGGTTTGGATTAGCACTTGCTCTCGGGCTGACGCTCTTGACGGCGTGTGACGTACCGGAAACTCAGCCATTGCGGGCTGGACGACTGGCAGCCCAGTGGGCTGGAGCGGACTCCGGCAAGATCTCGGCGCCAGCTACCGCCGAGTGGTGCGCCGCACGACTCCGACTCGAAGTCCGGGCCATTCAAGGAGATACGGGCCTGGCCGTGGCGCTGTATCCAGTGGACAGCATCGAGTCCGACAGCTACCCGGTCCTGGACCCGACACGAGCCGACTCGGTGCGTCCCTCCGCGAGCGTGGGGCTCAGATTGTTCTCTCAGACCGCCGTCAAGGGATATCGGGGAGACAGCGGGGCGGTGCTGCTGGTGCGCCTCAGCTCGGGACGGCTTTCCGGGAAGGTCACAGCCTGGGTCCGCGGGGTGCCGAACCGCGAACAGGTAACGCTCAGCGGCAAGTTCGATCGGGTTGCCGTGTTGCCCCAGGAACGCGGCTGCGTGGCTGAACCGCCCGACAGCAATGCTGACAGCCTGCAGGACTCCTCGGAAAGTGCAGAGCCAGGCGACGGGCAGGTAGATTGAGGCATGGAGAACACCTACTTCCGGAAAGGCTTTGGCCTCAAGAGCGAGATCGCGGGACGGCTCACCGCAGACTATCACAGCGGGATAGTGGAGGCCATGCGGGCCAGCGACTACCGGCTGGTGGTGGGCCCGCTCACCTTCCGGCTGGCCCGCGAGTTCGGCTTCTGCTACGGGGTCGATCGTGCGGTTGAGTATGCCTATGAAACCCGCACCAAGTTTCCTGGCCGCCGGCTCTTCCTGGTTGGTGAGATCATCCATAACCCCCATGTGAACCAGAAGCTGCGTGATATGGGGATCACGATTCTGGCTCACCAGGAGAGCGGGGAGTTCGACTTTTCAGGTCTCACTCCGGACGATGTGGTGATCATGCCGGCCTTTGGCGTGACGATCCGCGACTTCGAGCGGCTTCGCGCCATCGGGTGCGTGCTGGTGGACACCACCTGCGGTTCGGTATTGAACGTCTGGAAGCGGGTGGAGAATTATGCCCGGGATGGGTTCACCGCGGTCATCCACGGAAAACACTACCACGAGGAGACTAAGGCTACCGCAAGCCAGGTCATGAAGTACCCGGAAGGGCGATACCTCGTGGTATTCGATATGGCGGAAGCTCGGATGATCTGCGACTTCATCGAAGGCAAGGGCAGTGTCGCCGCGCTGGAGGCAAAGTTCCGTCAGGCGGTTTCCCCTGGATTCGCCTTCGAGCGGGATCTCGCCCGGGTAGGGATTGCCAACCAGACCACGATGCTCTCCGGAGAGTCACTGGCCATTGCCGACGAGGTGCGGAAAAGCATGATCCGCCGCCATGGCGCCGAGGCCGCCGGCGATCATTTCAGGTCGTTCGATACGATCTGCTCCGCCACCCAGGAACGGCAGGACGCGATACTCGCGCTATTGCAGGAGCCGCTCGACATCATGGTCGTGGTCGGTGGCTATAACTCGAGCAACACCTGCCATCTTGCCGCCCTGGTGCAGCAGCGCGGGATCACCGCCTATCACATCGAGGATGCCGACGCGGTAGACGTGGACACCGGCACCATCCGCCATCAGCCCATCGGTACCAAGACCGAGGTGGTAGCCGCAGACTGGCTGGGCAGCTCCCGAATCATCGGGATCACGGCCGGTGCCTCGACGCCGAACAACAAAGTCGGGGAGACGATCGCACGAATCAGTGCCGTGGCGGGAGTGGAGATCGAACTATAGCCTTCGTCGACCTGAGTCACACGATCGAGCACGGGATGACTACCTATCCCGGCCTTCCCGGTCCGATCATCTGCGATTACCTGAGCCGGGAGGCTTCCCGCGCTCACTACGCTCCCGGGGTCGAATTTCAGATCGGCAAGATCGAGATGGTGGCCAACACCGGGACCTATCTCGACGCCCCGTTCCACCGCTATGCCGACGGGAAAGACCTCGCGCAACTTCCCCTTGACTCGCTCGCTGACCTCGATGCGATCGTAGTGCGGATCGGCGGCGGCGCGGGCCGGGCAATCACCGCCAAGGCATTCAAGGACATCGAGGTCGAAGGCAAGGCAGTGCTGGTCGAGACCGGTTGGGACGTCCACTGGAGGACCGAGCGCTACCTGACGGGGCATCCGTTCCTGACGGCCGACGCCGCCGAGAACCTGGCGAGCCGAGGCGTTAAGCTGGTGGGCATCGATTCCCTGAACATCGACGACACCGCGGATGCGGCCCGCCCGGTCCACTCTAGGCTGCTCGGGTCGGGGATACCGATCGTCGAGCACATGTGTAATCTCGCCGGCCTGCCGGGGCGAGACTTCAAATTCTTCGCGGTGCCCGCGAAGGTGGCCGGATTCGGCAGCTGGCCGGTGCGGGCCTTTGGACATGTCCTTTCGGCAAACGACCGTCTCGGGCTTTCCCGCCGTCGCCCTTCGATCGGCTGAGCTGGAGCTGGTTGCCATCCCGAGCCTGGGGATGAAGCTCACCAATCTCCGGCGGCTCGATGGTCGTGAATGGCTCTGGCGCAGCGACCAGATTCCGCTGGCGCCGCCACGAGCCGGATCTTCCTACGTAGAGTCGGCGGACAGCGGCGGGTGGGACGAATGCTTCCCGACCGTCGGGCCATGTCCAGTCCCAGGTGCACCGCCGGGAACGCCTCCGCTGCCCGATCATGGCGAGCTGTGGACTGCGGCCTGGAGCAGCTCGGTCTCCGACACCAGTGAGGGGACCACGCTTATCGGCTCAGCCCGGGGAGCGGTCTTTCCCTACGAGTTCCGCCGCCAGATCACGCTGGATCCCCAGGAGCCCGTGGTACGCTTCCGGTATCTGCTGCGTCACACCGGCGACAAGCCGTTTCCCTGGATCTGGTCGTCCCATCCGCTTCTGAACGTGCAACCGGGATCGGTGCTCACGCTGCGGGGTGTCAGCCAGGTGAAGCTTGCCGCGGTCCATGGACGGGAAGACCTCCACCCGGACGATATGGTGAGCTGGCCCGGTGCCATAGGCGGAGATGCGTCCCGCTTCACCTTCCCGGACAACGGCGACTGGGCGATCAAGGCCTTCGGCGACCTGGGACCGGAAGGTCGCATGATGCTGACCGATCCACGGAAGGGCGAACGGCTCGAGTTCCAGGTGCGTCGAGAGGAGGTCCCCCAGATTGGCGTGTGGATCAATTGCCGGGGCTGGGCGCCGCCGGGACGTACACCTTATTACAACCTGGCCCTCGAGCCCTGTATCGGAGCCCCAGACCGACTCGACCTGGCGGTCACGGAGTGGCACACCGCGCAAACCCTCCATCCCGGGCAGGAACGCGCATGGTCGCTCGAAGTGCGGCTGCCGGGGGATTCCGATTGATTGAACAGGTAGGCCTTCGCCCCTCTCAGGGTGAGATTGCGGGCAGCATGTCCGCTACGGCCGCGATCGTCAGCGGTGCGCTCCCCTCGGCCCGGTTGTTTATCAGCAGGTAGGCCGGAATCCTGGTCTTCACTGCGGCCTCCACTAATCGAACCAGATCCCTCCGCAGCTTCGGATTGGGCTCCCGTATCCGATCATAGGGCGCAAACACGTCGACCGCTTCATCGTAGGTTCTGCCCGGCCGCAGGAGTGCGCGGGCCACAATGAACGGACCGGAGATCGACCCGGGAAGGTCGAGCTGATGCCCGATGGGCGGCATGCGGGTCCACGAGTTGAAGACATGCGCCACACCATGCTCCCGCAGGACGGCGAAGTACACGGGGGTGAGGAATTCCTCGTTCCGGATCTCGACCGCGAACTGTCCCTCCCGCGGCAGTGCCGAAAAAAATTCGTCCAGCCTGCTGGCGAATCCCTCGGCATCGATCCCGCTCGATTTTGCCAACGTCTGGAACTCGAAGATGAACGGTCCGGTGTGCTCGGCGAAATGTCGCTGGTGGAGCTGGTAGATCTCCTCCGCGAACAGGTCGGCGTTGAGGAAATCCGGGTTGACCTTTCCGGCCCGGGCCGGGTCCTGAGCCTTGGTAAAGGTGTGGACGGTGAGCTGGCTCCAGACCTTGCTGAGGCAGGGAAACCCCTGCGGCAGCTGCTCGGCG
>DATBSM010000166.1:0-8869 GCA_036559785.1 Gemmatimonadales bacterium | reverse complement strand
CCCTCCGTCAAGAAGCTGAGATCGACGCGGTGTTCCGGGAGGCCGGAGTGGCTGGATCGGCGCTGGAGGCCGTCGGGTGAGAATTCTGGTGCTCGCGCCCCATCCTTTCTTTCAGGCCCGCGGGACTCCGCTGGCGGTAAGGACCGTGCTCGAGTTTCTCAGCGCGCGTGGGCACCAGATCGATGTCCTCACCTTCCACGAGGGAGAAAACGTCGAGATCGCCAACTGCCGCATCCACCGGACTGGCCGGCTGCCCTGGATCCGAAACATTCGGCCGGGCTTCTCGATGAAGAAGGTGATCTGCGACGCCTTCATGTTCGCGAAGTGCCTCCGCATGGTCCGGAGGAACCGATATGATCTGATCCACGCGGTGGAGGAATCCGCTTTTATCGCGGCTGCCATGCAGAGCCTCACCGGAGTTCCCTATGTCTATGACATGGATTCTTCGCTGGCCGAGCAGATGGTGGATGCGTACCCCGGTCTGCATTTCGCATTTCCTGCGCTGCGCCGCTGCGAAGCGCTCGCGGTCCGCCGGAGCCTCGGAGTGCTCACGGTCTGCGCCGCGTTGGAAGACGTGGCCCACGGCCACGCACCCGACAAAACGGTGGGGCGAGTGGAGGATACCACTCTGCTGGCGCCAGGAGCGCACTCGGGCAACGGCCAGGGAGCCGAGACGTCGCTCCCTCCCGGGGTAGGCAGCAAGAGCCTGGTGGCCATGTATGTGGGCAACCTCGAGCACTACCAGGGCATCGGCCTGCTCATCGACGGCTTTCGGCACACAGTTGCCCGGGTTCCGAACGCCCACCTCGTGATCGTCGGAGGCCTGGACCAGGACATCGAGCGGTATCGCCGTCGAGCCCAGCAGCTGGGCATCGTTACGCACGTCCATTTCCTGGGGCCACGGCCGGTCGCATCACTGAACGGTCTGCTGCAGCTGGCAGATGTCCTGGTCTCGCCGCGCCTCAAGGGCCTCAATACGCCGATGAAGATCTATTCCTATCTGGACTCCGGCACCGCGGTGCTTGCCACGCGCCTTCGCAGCCACACCCAGGTTCTCGATGACCGTACCGCCTACCTGGTGGCTCCCGAGCCCGAGGCCCTGGGCGATGGGCTGGCTCACCTGCTCAGCGACCCGGGTCTGCGTGCTCGCCTGGCCAGTCAGGCCAAGGCCTACGTGCAGCAGGAGTTCACGCCCGAGGCGGCGCACCGGAAGCTGAGCGTTTTCTACACCATGATGGAATCAAAGGCTTCCGGGGCCAAAGCGTGAGGCGGCTGTGGTACTCGCCCACGCTCCGGACGGTGGTCATCTATGGAGCGTCGGGCCTCGGCTTCGTCGGAGCGAACCTCATTTTGGCCCGGTTCCTTCCTACCGCCGAGTACGCGGTGTTCACTCTATACATCGCGCTGGCTAACCTGAGCTTTGCCTTGGCGCCAATCGGAATAGACGGGATGGTGCAGCGGCACCACCTCGACGCCGGGCCCAGCCTGCTCAAACACACCCTTGCCGCGGGGCTCCTCATCGGGCTGGGGACCAGCCTCGTCGGAGCCCTTGCCTATCACCTGCCGTCTCCCCTGTTGATTCTTGTCTTCGCCTCGACAGTCGGCGGCGGCGCGATGGCCGTGGCCGGGGCCCAGTTCCAGAGCGAGCAACGCTATGGGCTGTCTCTCGCCCTGACTCAGAGCCCCAACCTGATGCTCATCGTCGCTGCCTTGGCGGTGATGGTGACCGGCACCCGGGAGGCGCACCTTGCCCTGGTCATTTCCTCGGCGGGGTTCGTGCTGGCCGGCATCATCGGGTGGTGGATCCTCTTCCGCGAGCGGGCATCCAAGCCATTTCGCAACACCCGGTTTCCACGAGGCGAGGCGCTCTCGATTTTTGGAGTCAGTGCGGCGGGCCTTCTCCTGGTGCAGCTCGACCGGCTCATCATACCGCACGTCCTTTCGCTTCATGATCTCGCCACTTTCGGTGTCCTGGCCGCCATAGTGGGGTCTCTGTACCGGGTACTCTCGATGGGTGTGGGCTACTCACTGCTGCCGCGCCTGCGAGCCGCCGGCAGCATCGTGGAGCGCCGCCGCCTGATAGCGCACGAAGCCAAGCTCGTCAGCGTGATCGTCATTGCCGGGTCCGTCGCCATCTGGCTCTTGACTCCCTTGATCGAACGGGCATTCCTGGCTGGCAAATACCATCTGGGCGCGTCACTTCTTGCGGCCGCCATTTTCAGCGGCATTGCCAAGATCATGAACTCTTTCACCAAGGCCACGGTTACCGCGCTGGCCACCGCCAGCGAGGTATCGATCGTCAACCTGGTGGGGTGGGTGTCCGTGGGGATAGCGATCGGCGCCGCCAGTTTCGGGGCACGTTGGGGGCTCGCCGGCGTGATCTACGGTGTAGGTCTCGGCTGGCTCATACGCGCGCTCGCGGCGTTCTTCCTCACTCTCCATCATCTCAAGCTGCCGGAGTCCGTGCCGGTCGCCGCGCGGTGACGACGCCCGCGCCCAGCCCACCCGAAACCGCATGGGCCCTCGCTCTTTTCAGTAAGTCGGTCCTCAAGCAAGCCAAGTTCCGCCAGATAGTCGCCCGCCTGGACGACCCCGTGGGCAAGAGGGGGCTCGACATCGGCGCGGACAACGGTGTGATCAGCTATCTCCTGCGGCAGCGAGGCGGGCATTGGCATAGCGCCGATCTGGACGAGAGGACCGTCCGATCCATCCGGCAGCTGGTGGGTACCGATGTGCACCAGATCGACGGGGGACCAACCACATTCGAGGACGCCGCGTTCGATCAGATCGTCATCGTCGACTTCCTGGAGCATATCTCCGACGACCACGGATTCGCTCGCGAGCTGGCTCGCATCGTCAAACCGGGCGGGCAGGTGATTATCAACGTCCCTCATTTGAAGCCGGGCTCGCTGCTCAACCGTCTGCGACACTCTATTGGCCTGACCGATGAGTGGCACGGCCACCTGAGACCCGGCTATAGCCTGGAGGGGCTCCGCCAGCTCCTGGGACCCGCATTCGTCATCGAGGAGTCCACCACCTACTCGGGCGCTTTCTCCGAGCTCGTCGATACCGCCCTCAACGGTCTCTATCTCAAGCTGCAGCAGCGACAGGGGCCTGGAGGCCCTTCTTCCAAGGGCACCGTGATCACCGAGGGGGACCTGCGCAAGCACCGCAAGCAGTTCATACTCTTGTCGGCCCTTTACCCGTTGCTGTGGGGCGTAGCCAAACTCGACGCACTGCTCTTTTTCACGCCGGGGTACAAGTTGATCGTCTCGGCGCGGCGACGGCCCATCCCGACCGAGAGGTAGCGTGCGGCGGGCAATCCCCGGAATGTGACCAGTAACACGGCCCCCCCAGTCCTCCAGGGCTAAGTAGGTACATTGCAATCTGGTCGGCGGATGCCGGCCTGCAGTGAAACCCCTATAGCCCCGGATTTTATGAACCCAGACCTCCAGCGCGTCCTTATTACCGGGGCTGCGGGCTTTACCGGCCTTTCGCTGGCGCTGAGCCTGGCGGCGGCCGGCTATCGGATACGGGGCTTGGTGCGGAGCCGTGGCGGGGCGCCAGCCCTGGAGCGTGCCGGGGTGACGACCATTGCGGGAGATATTCGGGATCCGGACCTCATAAGCGAGGCCACCGAGGGGATCGACACGGTGTATCACCTGGCCGCGGTGTTTCGCCGGGCGGGCGTGCCGGACTCCGAGTACCGCGAGGTGCACGTGGATGCCACCCGCCGTCTGATCGAAGCCAGTGCCGCGGCAGGCGTCCGCCGGATCGTGCATTGCAGCACGGTGGGCGTGCACGGCAGCGTATCCGAAGAGGCTCCCGCAACGGAGGATGCCCCCTTCCAACCGGGCGATATTTATCAGGAGACCAAGCTTGAAGGCGAGCAGGTCGCGCTGGAGACTGCCGCCCGCGTCGGGATTCCCCTGACCGTGGTTCGTCCAGGGCCGATCTACGGTCCGGGGGACAAGCGCCTCTTCAAGCTGATTGGAGGCGTTGCACGGAAGCGTTTCAGGTTGCTCGGCGACGGGTCGCCCCATTTCCAGATGGTGTACATCGACGATCTGACCGAGGGTCTGCGCCAGGCCGCCGAAGCTCCGATTGCAGCGGGAAGAACCTACATCCTGACCGGCGAGGAGGCACCCACGCTGAACGAGTTGGTGGATGAGATCGCAGGCGCGGCCCGGGTCAATGCGCCCCGTCTCCGGCTTCCGGTGTGGCCGTTCTGGCTGGCCGGCAGCATATGCGAGGCTGTGTGTGTACCGTTCGGCATCGAGCCGCCAATCTTTCGTCGCCGGGTAAAGTTCTTTACCAGCAACCGGTGGTTCGACATCTCGCGGGCCCGGAACGAGCTAGGATTCGCCCCTAAGGTGCCGTTGAGTGTGGGCCTGCGCCGTACCCTCGAGTCCTACCGGCAGTTGGGCTGGGTTTAGAGAAGCCGCCCGGCCTGATGGCCTACACCTCGGCGTATACCGACCACTATCAGGACCAGGGTAAATCGGGCGAGTCCTACGATCGCTCCATCGGCAACCGGTTCGAGCTCGCCATATTCCGTCTCGAGCACAATATTCTGCGGGATCTATTTCGGCGGTTCAGATCGTCCGATCCCAACACCGCCTATCTCGATTTCGCCTGCGGCACGGGGAGGATCCTCGAGGTGTTCAAGGATCTGATTCGTACCAAGGTCGGGGTAGATACCAGCGCAGGGCAGCTCGCCGTCGCCCAGGCGAAGGTGCCCGACGCTGAGCTCATTCATGGGAACATCGTGACCGACCCCGGCTTGCTCGGCGGCCGAAAGTTTAGTCTCATCACCAGTTTTCGACTGCTGCTGAACCTCGAGCCGGAGAACCGGGTGCCCATCATGCGGGCGCTGCGCGAGTTCCTGACCGACGACGGCACTCTGATCGTCGACAATCACATGAACCGGCACTCCGTTCTGGGCGCCAGCGCGCTGTTCGCCCACAAGGTCCTCCGGGTGCCCCGGAAACCGCTGGTTCCACCTGGACGACGCGGCATCATCTCCACGATGTCGGAGTCCGAAATGAGAGCGGTCCTGGCAGCCGCTGGACTTCAGGTGGATGAAATCCATCGCATCTTCGTGCTTCCGGGGCACAAGAGGTTCCAGCTCCTTCCCAGCCGCTGGCTGGTCGCAGTCGAGGCGTTTCTCAGCCGTGTTCCGCTGGCTAACCGACTCTCCAAGAACCAGATCTATGTGTGCCGCAGGACTCAGCCCGCGACATTGTGAGCGTGCCTCGGGTCCTGTATTGGACATTCAACTACATGCCTCGCTGGGAGGCCGTCTCGAAGGAGATCGCATCGCTACGCCTGGGGCTCGGCAGCGAGATCGATGGCTCCCTGTTGAGTCTGAGCACCAAGCAATCCAGCTTCAGCCTCAGCGGGAGGGAAAAACGGATTCCGCTTCCCTACGGCCTGCCGCTGTTTCCGCTGCTCGGACCGTATGCGTCCCGCTTTGATATCAACCATCTGTTTGCCTCAGCCGGCGAGCGGCTGCTGACCCCACTGCTGTCTCGCCATAACGGCGTGTTGACCATCGCCAAGGACACCTCCACGCTCCGGGGTTTCGAGCATAACCTCGCCCCGCTGAGGCGGCTGCGCGCCATTGTTGTCCAGGGCGAACGCGACCGGGAGAGTCTGCGCCAAATCGGGATCAGCCGTGAGGCCGTGCGAATGATCCGGCCCGGGATTCCGCTCGAGGCCTACCGCGAGGCGGAAGGCCCCTTCACCATCCTCTTTGCCTCCAGCCCGCTGAATGCTGCCGACTTTCTCTCCCGCGGCATCTACCTGATTGTGGCGGTTGCTGCGCTACTGCCTGAAATACGCTTTCTTTTGATCTGGCGCACGCGACACCTGGCAAAGCTCGAGAGGATTCTTGCGGCTGCCGCACTGACCAACGTCACCGTTGTGAGCGGAGTGATCGACGACATGGCGAGCATCTATGGTAAGGTCCACGCTACGGTTCTGCCGGGACTCGAGCACCGAAGCTTCATTCCCTGCCCCCGAAGTGGCCTGGAGTCGCTGGCCCACGGGAAGCCGTTACTCCTGTCACACCTCGTGTCGACCGCACCGGAGGTAGCAGCGGCTCGAGCGGGCGTGGCGTTTGAGCCTACCGTCGATGGGCTCAAGGCCGCCATTGTCCAGCTCCATCGCGACTACGCGGCCTATCAGCCGAATACCCAGCCCTACCTCGCAGACAACTTTTCCCCCGCCACTCATCTCCAGCTCTACCGGCAGTTGTACCGAACGATCGCTTAACGAGACTGCGACTCATGGGCGCCCTCTATGGGATCCTTGGCGACGCCGACCCGGGAGAAGTCCGCTCGATCGGCGAGCGCCTGGCGCATCGCGGGGGCTTTCTGTCCGAGTGGTCCGTCGGGCCCCGCCTGCGACTCGGGATGCGCACCCGTCTCGGTGGAGTCGAACGCCTGGCAGGAGGACCAATTGTTTTCGACGGCGAGATAAACAACCGCGCCGACCTTTTGGCCCGCAACGGAAGGCACGAGGCGATAAGCCCCTCGGCGCCGGACGATGCGCTGCTGGTTCTGAGCCTGTTTAATGAGGAAGGCACAGATGCCTTCGCCCGACTGGCGGGCCAATTTGCCCTGGTCATCGCCGATCCGTCCGGGCGCCAGCTGATGCTGGCACGGGATCGGATCGGGTATGCACCCCTGTACTTCACCCTCTCCGACAATCGTTTCATCTTCGCGAGCGAATACAAGGCACTGCTGGCACTTCCAGGCGTACCGGCTCGGCCCGATCGCGATGCCATCCAGGTCATTCAATCCACTAAGTGGACCAAGCCGGGGGCTACCTGCCTGGCGGGAGTTCATCCCGTGGCGCCGGGGACGTGGCTCGAAGTGGACCTCGACCGGATGCACACCGCCAGATTCTGGAACATTCCAATCCAGGTGCTCCACCGGGACGAGAAACGCCACGCCGAGGCACTCCGTGACAGCTTCCTCGATACCTTACGACAGCAGGTGGCGCCCTACAGCCGGATAGGGATCTCCTTGAGCGGCGGGCTCGACTCGGCGGTCATGGCAGCAGGCGTCATGGAAGTAGCCGGCGGCCGCGACGTGCACACGTTTACCGCCGGCTACGGCGCGGACGACACCGAGGTGGTGAACGCGGCCACGGTGGCTCGGGAGCTCGGGACCAGACATCACGCCCTGGTGCTCGACCCCGGCGACCTGCCGAACCTGCTGCCCGAGATGGTCTGGCATCTGGAGGAGCCGATTGGCCGGGAGGATATCGCCTACCTCTTCATTGCGGCCCGGGAGGCGGCCCGGCACGTCGAGCTGGTGCTCACCGGCTTCGGCTTCGACGGCCTCTTTGCCGGTCTGCCGAGACACCGTCTAGTGGACCTTGGTGTTCGGCTGCCTCCGCTGCGCGGTACACTGGAGGAGTTTTACGATCTCACCGTCCGAAGCGTGGAGCCCCGGTCGGCGTCAGGCCGGCTCCTCCAGCTGGCTTATTTCAGGGGCAGAGACTTTCCCGCGCCGAAGGTGTCGGGCGCAAGGCCACTTCCACCATTCGCCGGGTTTTCCACCAAAGACGATCAGCCCCTCTCCAGCTTCTTGAGGCGCGGGTTCCTGGTTCAACCGTACCAGTCCACGGTTGAACGGCTGTACGCTGCCGCCGGAGTGCGGATGAATGCGCATCACACCGACCCCGCTTTCATTGCCACTGCGTTCTCCATTCCCGACCGGCTGAAGATTCGCGGCTGGACGCAGAAGTACATCTTACGGAAGGCATGTGCCGGCCTGCTACCCGGCTCCATTCTCCAGGTCGGGAAAAGCTTCAACCGTTTGAGGCACGACGCCCAGCTGAGCGAAGTACTCGACCGATTGGCCGACGAGCTCTTGTCCCCATCCGCGGTTGCCGATCGTGGGCTCTTCGATCCGTCCTACGTGTCGGCGCTGCGACGCAGGGCACCAGGGAGGGCCTACTCCCGGGAGCGCGCCTACCGGTTGTGGTCCCTCCTCCTGACCGAGATATGGAGCCGATTGTACCTCGACGGCCGGGGTGCGCCCCCTGCTTCAGCTGCAGTCAATCGACAAGCACTGAGCCGCCCATGATGGTGCCCAGTACCATGGTCACCGCCACCGCACTGCGGATACATTTGCTCTGCCTGCTCCCGGAGTCATAATCTCATCAGGATCTCAAGATCCTGGCAACGCCACCCGCAGGGGGAGCCCGTGACCAGCAGCCCCACGAAGGCGGCGGTGCTTCGCTCGATCCTCAGCGGGCTCGGCAACCAGTACGCCGGAACGCTCATCACCGGCCTGGGACAGCTGGTCGTCACCGCAATCCTGGCCCGTCTGCTCATCCCCGAAGACTACGGTCTGGCTGGCCTCGCGTCGGTCTACATCGGCCTGGCCGCCATCCTCTCTCAATACGGCATCAGTGCGGCGCTGATCCAGCGGCCCGAGCTTACGCCGCGATACGTACGGGCAGGCTTCACCGCCACCGTCCTGATCGGTGTGCTTACCACCGCTCTGGTCTGGCTCACAGCGCCCTTCGCGGCAGCCGCCCTGGGGAATGCAGCCCTCACCCCTGTCATTCGTGGGCTGAGCTTCAGCTTCGCACTGGCAAACCCGGGTGTGGTGGCCGAGGCGCTGCTCCAACGCCATCTGGCGTGGCACTCGCTGATGCGGGCGGAGGTCGCTGCCTTCACCTTGGGGTACGCGCTGCCGGCTCTGGCGCTGGCGACGGCCGGCTACGGGGTGTGGGCGCTGGTGGGAAGCGCCGTGGGCCTCAATCTCGTCCGTTCTGCCGCGCTATTGAGACTCCAGCCTCATCCCAAGTGGCCGCGCATCGGCCCGGAGATTCGTGAGCTGCTCCGATA
>DATBSM010000165.1:0-11227 GCA_036559785.1 Gemmatimonadales bacterium | reverse complement strand
GACTGCCACTCCACCCCGCTACGCAAGACGCTCGTCGGAGCGCCGCCGCTCAGGGTGGCGGCCAGGCGCACCCAGGTTCGCTCACCAAACCGGCGCGCGACGCCGCCCTGTCCCCAGCCGTTCCGCAATGACGAAGGCAGAAATTCGCCCGCCCCTACATCCCGCTCGGTGAAGGCCACGCCCAGATTGGCCCGGGCCTCGAACGACGGCTGCCGATACCTGGCCCTGAGCTCGAGACCCTCTGCATTGCCGGCAGCCAGCGGTGGGAGGCCGGGGGCGAACGGCGCCGTAGTGATCGCGGCCGGCACGAGCAAGCCTTGGAAGCGACGGGCGTATCCGCCCAGAGTCAGAGTGAGGCCCGAGCCGATGCGGCCCTCCAGCTCCGCGGTGACCTGGTCGGAACGGGCTGCGCCGAGTCCGATTGCATCGAGGGAAAGGGGCAGCTCGGCGGCGAACGCATGATCCAGCAGCGACTCCTCGTTCCGCATCGATTGCACGTACTGGTGCAAACGCGCAGCCCCCATTGAAACCGTCACGCCGGCGGAGGCACGATAACGGACCGAAAGGCGTGGCTCCACGACGAGGTTGTTCGCATCGACCGAAGTGCCCCGGAACCCCAGCACTGTCGACCACCGTCCCACTGTTCGCCGGTCTTCTACGAATGCGCTGACCGTCGATGGAGCGGAATGAAACCGGGCCCGCACCGCCGTGGACCCCACGTCGTATGCCGACGCGGTCCGCTGAAAGGAAAGCCCGAGCCGCTGGCTCGATCCACTGTGGCCCACGAGCAGCTCCGAGCTGATCCCGATTTCGTTCAGATCGCTTCCAACCTTGACCAGGACGGGCGCGGGAGACCAGTCGACCGCGGCGTGGCTGGACGCGCTCCAGAGCCGGGTCGTGAGGGTGGATCCGGCCGAGCGCGAACGGGTCCATACCGCACCCACGGTGCTGCTGGACGAGGAGAATTGGTTGCGGGGGCCGGTCGGAACGCCGCTGTTGTTCTGCTGCGAAAGGTCGGCCATGGCTGGAAAGCCGAGACGGTCCCCACTCGTGAGCAGATACACCCGGATCTCATTCCCCTGGGAAGCGAACGATCCGCGGGCGAGGAAGTCATGGAACCCATTGCTGAGCCAGCCATCACCATCCTGCGCGAAGCCGCCGCGGTAACTTTGCCTGCCGCTGATCAGGAATGACCCCGCGCCCCGGGAGAAGGAGCCCTGGACCAGCTGCCGCACCGCCTGCGCATCCCAGGCCCCGGTAAACCGCACCGAGCCCTCAGCGGTTGGAACCAGGTGCACTTCCACCGCGCTGGAGAGCCTGCCCCCCAGACTGGCCGGGGGCACGGCCGCGTGCACCGCGACATCCGAAACCGCGTCGGGGTTCAGCAGGCCCGCTGCCCCGCCGGGGTGGGTGCCCCCATAGATCGGGAGTCCATCGAGCAGCAGGAGGTTCTGGTCGCCGGACCCGCCGTGCACGTGCATCGCGCCGGGAAGTCCAGGATCGGCGGCCGGGTCGATCGACGTCGCCGCTGCCATAAGCGGGTCATCACTTGGGGCCAGCGGATCCGACCGCAGCTCGCCCCGCTGAAAAAGTCGCAGGCCGATATCCGGAGGATTCGCGTTGGGGGAAGAAACTCCTGCCGCCCGGCGCCTGGGTTGCCCACCGGCTACCTCGAGCCGCGGAAGCGACTGCGGGACCGGTTGCAGCTCCACGTCCACGTGAAGCGACGACCCGGCGGGGATCACCACCTTCACAACGAACCCATCGTACCCCGCACGGCTGAAGGTGAGCGATTGCAACCCGGAAGCGAGCGTGGTGAGGGAGTAGCCACCTGATGCGGTGCTGAAGGCGGTGGGACCTTCGCTGCCAGTCTCCACCCGAACTCCCGCCACCGGAGATCCGGTTATGCCGTTGTGAACGACACCATACACCGAATCGCTTCCAGCCGGCGAAACCAGGGCGAGTACCAGCAGGAGGGGGTTCATGAACGCTATTGATGCGCGGCCGCCGAATCCTTCTTGGCCTCGGTGGCTTCGGTGGCGGCGTCCTCGTGCTCGACCGAGACCACCGAGCCGTCGCGGGCATCCACCTGGACCTCCTCCACCCCTAACTCGGCGCCCTTCTTGATATCGAACGAGTAAACCAGCCGGCCGTTCTCCTGCTCCAGCTCTTCCGTCACGATCGATCCTCCCGGAACCTGAGCCAGCGCGGTGGTGCGGGCACTGGTGGCGTCAATCGTGGCGGAGTCGGAGAGACCGGCCGTCTCTTCCTTGACCGCACTGGCGGACTGGCGGCCACAGGCAGGGAGTGTGAGACAGAGTGCGAGGCCTGCTGCATGAAGCTTCATGAGAACACCTGGTGAAAGTGCGACGAAATGATAATGCCGGATTACGTGGCATCGCGGAGCGCGCCCAGTAATTCCAGCATGGTTGGAAGAACTAGTAGTGTGACCGCCGTCGACACCGCAAGGCCACCGATCACCGCCAGCGCCAGTGGCCGCTGCAGCTCGGCGCCGGAACCGAGTCCCAATGCCAGGGGGATCAGCCCGACCAGGGTGCACAGCGTGGTCATCAGGATGGGACGGAGCCGGCGCTGCCCGGCCTGCAGCAACGCTTCTTCCTGGGTCAGCCCCTCCCTCCGTGCGTGCACCGCCGCATCGAGCAGGAGGATGCCGTTCTTGACGATGAGTCCCACCAACAGAATCACGCCCATGAAGCTGGAGACGTTGAACGGGACGCCGGTGAGCGTCAGCATGAGCACGGCACCCGTCAGGCCCAGGGGCACCACCAGCACGATCGCGAGCGGGCCGCGAAAGCCGCGGAATTGAGTGACGAGGACTGCCAGCACCGCACCAAGAGCGAGTGCGAGCACGGCGAGCAGCTCACGAAACGACTGCTGCTGGCTGGCATACTGGCCGCCAAACTCCAGCCGTACCGCTGCGGGGAGTGGCACTTTGGCGACGGCGGTGCGGACGTCCCGCATGACCGACCCCAGGCTCCGCCCCTCGACTCGTCCGGTTACGATCACGACCGGCCGGAGGTTCTCCCGCAGCAGCTCGCTCGCCCCCGCGGTGTCGCGAACGGTGCCGAGCTGCGCCAGCGGAGCCCAACCTTGGGGCCCCACGATCGGCATCGCCTCGGCGACATCGGCCCGGGTGCGGACACTATCCGGGAAGCGCACCCGGATCGAGATCAGGCGGTCGGGCTCCCGGGCAAACCCGGCCTCACTCCCGAACAGTGCGGTCCGCGCATCGGCCTGCACCATCTCGGGTGTGAGCCCCAGCCGGGCGACCCGGACCGGATCGAGATCGATTCTGAGCTCCGGATCCTGGCCCGGCACGCCATCGTACAAATCCACCAGCCCGGAGATCGGCTCGATCGCCTGAGCGATCGCTTTGGCAGCCCCCTCGGCGGCCGCGTGATTGGTACTGAAGAGCTTGATCTCCACCGGCGCGGGTGCACCGGCCAGATCGCCGATCACGTCCTGGAGCAACTGAACGAACTCGACCCGGACTGCCGGCGCTTCCTTCTCCGCCGCGATCCTCACCCGATCGATCACCCGGTACACCGACGAGGCCCGCTTCCCCCGCGGCTTGAGCCGAACGGTGAAATCGCCGCTGTTCGGCAGCGTGGCTGCAAAGCCGAGCTCCAACCCGGTACGGCGGGTGAATGCCTCCACGTCGGGATCCCGCGCCACGATCTGCTCCAGTACCTGGACCTGGCGGTTGGTTTCGGCCAGCGCGCCTCCCGGTGGCGCCCAGTAGTCCAGGATAAAGCCACCCTCGTCCATCTGGGGAAGAAAGCCGGTACCCATGAGACGGGTCAGGGCGAGGGAGCCGATGAGGAGGACAACTGCTCCGGCAAGCACCAGCCGGCGGCGTTGGAGGGCCCAGCTCACCGCCCGGCCATAGCGTCCCGCCAGCCGCTCGAGATGGAAATGGGGCAGGGTAGTGCCCGCCTCTGCGCTCCGGCCACGACCCGAGGCCCAGTCTCCGGCCAGCGCCGGAATCAGGGTCATGGCCACCAGCAGCGAGAGCATGACCGCGGTCGCGAGCGCCAGCGCAAACGAGCGAAAGAAGTCACCCACCACACCCTGGAGCAGCCCGAGGGGGGCAAAGACGACGACCGTGGTGAGAGTGGAGCCGGCCACGGGTCCGAAGATTTCATCGGTGGCGGTACGAATGACCTCGAGCGCGGGCCGACCCGGATGGTCCGCCAGTCGCCGCTCGATGTTCTCCACCACGACCACCCCATCGTCGATGATGAGGCCGATCGCCACGGCCAGGCCGCCGAGCGACATCAGGTTCAGGGTATCGCCGGCGAGCCACAGACCGAGGAGCGTGATCGCGACGGTGATGGGAAGAGTGAGCGCCGCGGCGAACGTGGTGCGGACCCGTCCGAGCAGGAGGAAGAGCACGATCACCGCCAGCGCGCCACCGATGAGCATGGCGTCGCGGACACTCCGGATCGAGTCGCTCACCAGGGCACCCTGGTCGTATACCGGCTCGAGCCGCACCCCGGCCGGGAGGAGCGGGCGGATCGAATCAATGACGGCCTGAACGGCCTCCTTCACCCGGAGGGTACTGCCGTTGGGCTGCCGGGCGACGTTGACCAGCGCCGCAGGTTTGCCATTACCGGTCACGATCTGGAATTGGTCCTGGGGGGCATACTGGACCGTGCCAAGGTCGCCGACGCGGACAACTCGGTCGCCAGTTCGGCGGACCACCACGCTGGCCACTGCCTCGGGCGTATTGGTGAGGCCGGAGACGACGATGGCGAACTGGCGGTAGGCGCGGTCCACCCGTCCCGCGGCAATGGCCTTGTCCGTGACGCTAATGGCCTGGGCCACCTCCGCGACGCTCACCCGGTTGCTGAGGAGGCGGCCGGGATCGAGCTGCACGCTCAGCTCGCGGATCCGACCGCCCTGCACCTGGATCTCGCCCACGTCCGGAAGGCCGGCCAGGCGGGGACGCACCGTGAACTCGGCCAGCTCGCGCAGCACCACGGGGTCGGCACCGACCAGCTCATACTGCAGCACCGGGAAGACCGACGGCGTCAACCGCTCGGCGCTGACCTCGATCTCGGGCGGCAGCGAGGGTTGCAAGGCGGCTAGGCGGGCCTGCACCTGGCTGAGCGCCAACTGCATGTCGGCGCTGGGCCGAAAGTCGAGACTCAGCTCGACCGAGCCGCGCACTGTCCGGGCGCGAATTTTTCGGAGATCGAGGAGGCCGCTCAAGGCCTGCTCCAACGGGCGAGTGGCCGCCACCACCATTTCCTGGGCCTCGAAGGTGCCGCCCCGTCCCAGCACCACGATTCGGGGGTATGCGACTTCGGGATAGATCGCCGCCGGTAGCACGTACAGCGCGTACAACCCGCCGAGCGTGAGCAGCCCGCAGATCAAATACACCGCGGAGCGGTAGCGCTCGACGACGCCGGCGATGCTCATTTACCTCGGCGAGACTCTCATGCCGTCCTGAAGCCCGAACGCCCCGGTGGTGACGACCCGGTCGCCGGGGGAGAGCGGGCCCTCGACCGCAACTCGCCCGCCCTGGCGCACGCCGGGAGTGACGATCCGCTGGTGGGCGATCGAATCAGGTCCGACCACGAACACCGCACTGCTGTCACCGGCCAACACCAACGAAGAATCAGGCACCAGCAACGCCTGGGGCTCGACCGCCACCAATACCCGGGCGGTTGCGCCTGCGCCGGCGAGCAGGCGCCCACCGCGATTGGGCACCCGGACCACGATCGCTCCCGCGTTCGTAAGAGAATCCACCCCCGGCGCCACCGCCGAGATCCGCGCCGGGTGGGGAGTCGAGTCGCCCTCCTGCACCACGGTGACGGGCATGCCGGCCCGAAGCCGGGTGAGGCGGTTCGCCGGCACCGCGACGTGCAAGTCGAGGGTGTCCATGTCGATCACCTCGGCGAGAGGTGCTCCCGCATCCACTCGCTCTCCCTGCTGGACTCGAACTGACTGCACCCGCCCACCCAGAGGCGCCCGCACCCGGGTCCGGGCGAGCAGCGCGCGGGCGGCCTCCGCCGCCGATGCTGCCTGACCTGCGTTGGCAGCTGCCTCTTCCACCTGCCGCTTGGAGGTGACGCCATCGCTGAAGAGTCGAGCCTGGCGTTCCGCTTCGCGCTCTGCCTGTGCGGCCGCCGCATCGCGCTGCCGCGACTCGGCCGCGAGCTCGGGCACGTCGAGCAGGAGCAACTCCTCGCCCCGGCGGACCCGGCTTCCCACCTGGGTCTCGACCGATGCGACGATCCCCGCCGCGGGCGCGGCGAGCAGGGCAGATCCTCCGGGCTTGGGACCGAGCCGACCGGTGAGGACGAGCTCGTCTCGAATGGTGTCCCGCACCACGGTCGCGGTGCCGACCGGCACCCGGGTGTCGGCCAGGGTGGTGGACCCGCCTTCGCCCGAAGCCGAGCCACCACAGCCGCACAGCGCGACGAGGTAGACCGAGAGCGCGGCCCTCATCGCGCGGCCCCGTACAACGCTTCCCACTCGGCCAGGGCGCTCTGGTACGAGAGTAGATCCTGCACCCCTGCCAGCACTGCGTCTCCCTCGCTACGCAGAGCATCGAGCACTGGCAGGATACCGGTCTCGCCGGCCTGGTAGGCCCGGAGAGCGCGGGTCCGGAGTGCCTGAGCAACCGGCAGCAGGGTGTCTCGGGCGAAGCGGGCCCGGTGCCCGCTTTCCTCCAGGTGGATCCGGGCAGCCGCAAGTCGCTGTGCGGCAAGCAGTCGAGCCTCCCGCACCCGCGCCGCCGCTTCGCTCGACCGGGCTCGTGCCTCTGCGGCGGCACCGGAACCGTGGTGCCAGACGGGAAGCGGGAGCGACAGGCCGATCACCGCCAGCGCGCCGGCATTCGGCTCGGTCGGGTCTTCCCATTCCGCGCCGCCCTGCAGCGTGGGGAGTGGAATGGCCCCGATGGCGGCGCTCCGGGCCAGGGCAGCGGCGGCGCTCGAGTCGGCGACGGCGGCGCGGACGGACGGAATTTTCTCCAGCGCCACGGGTCGGGCGGCGGCGTTGCCGAGATCGGCGTCGAGCGCGCCGGCGGGTACCGGCGGTGCCAGCGGATCGAGCCCAACCGCGCGAGCGAGATCGCTCGCCGCTATACGGGAGCCCTCCCGCACGATCGAGAAATTCTGCCGAACCCGCGCGGCCTCGGCCCGCGCCTGCTCCGCTTCCAGCTGCGAGATGTCTCCCGCCCGAAGGCGCGCGGTACTGATCCGGGCCACCGAATCCGACAGCGCCACCTGCGCGCTGCTGAGGCTCTCGGCGGCGGCGGCGCCCAGCGCCGTGTAGAAGGCGATCCGCACTTCTCGATCCTGATCGGCCGCCGTCATTGAGGAGTCAGCCTCCGCCGAACCGATGCCGAAGTGCGCCGCTTCGCGATTTGGCCCCCGCCGAAGCAGCCAGTCGAGCGGCTGATCGACCAGCAGATGCAACCGGGGCGGCGATTCACTGTGACTGTAGCTCACGGTCGGGTTCGGGACCGCACCTGCTACCCGATAGGCCGCACGGGCGGCGGCAACCCGGGCCGCGGCCACGGCAAGCTGTCCCCGCCCCGAGCGGGCCAAGGTGAGAGCCTGACTCAGGCTGAGCGTGTCGATGCCCGAGCTGGGCCCCTGTATCAGCAACAGGGCGGTCATCAGTAGCATGCTGAGGGCTCTCTGCACTGGAGTTGGCGGGCGAGCCGGGGACGGATCGTGAATATACAGCCCAGCAGGAGAGCCATCTGCCAAGAGCGTTTCACCATAGGGACTTGTGACACGCGGCAGGTGGAGAAACCATCCCCACACACGGCCGAAGACAGCGATGCGCTGGAGGCGCCCGATGCCAAGTCAAGTTCCTGCACAAACCGTGGAGCGTGACGGATCTGCTGCGAAGGGGTTCGGGAGGTGCTGGACGAAGCGTGAACCAGGTTAGCCGCGCCGGGCTCCCTCCAATACCTCTGCCACCGTATCGAGCAGCACGGCCGGCGCAATCGGTTTATGGAGGAACATCTGGCCGGGGGCCACGTCGCCGGCGTGCAGCTCCGACTCCCGTGGGTGGCCCGACATCCACAGAATCGAGATCGTGGGAAATCTCTCGCGCAGCTCCCGGGCCAGCTGTCCACCGCCCATTCCCGGCATCACGATGTCGGTGATCACCAGATTGACCGCACCGCCCACCTCCTCCAACAACGTCAGTGCTTCCCTCCCATCGCGT
Organism: Gemmatimonadales bacterium; assembly: GCA_036559785.1. Classification (GTDB taxonomy): domain Bacteria; phylum Gemmatimonadota; class Gemmatimonadetes; order Gemmatimonadales; family GWC2-71-9; genus CAVVWJ01. Next base: position 3,013 of record DATBSM010000165.1, on the reverse strand, counting down.
GCGCCAAGGACCTCGTAGCCGTCAGCCTGAAGCGTCCGCATGACGATGGTGCGGACCGGATCCTCGTCCTCCACCACCAGCACCCGTGCCCTCCCGGCAGCATCTCTCGGCACCGCCTCCCCCGAGCGCGGCCGAACTTCGGGCTCACTGGCGAGTGGTAGCAGAAGGCGGATGGTGGTGCCGCGGCCCACGACACTGTCAACCTGAATGCGGCCTCCGCTCTGGGCGACGATGCCCTCCACTGTCGCGAGCCCGAGACCGGTCCCTACTCCAATCTCTTTGGTGGTATAGAACGGCTCGAAGATGTGAGGCAGGTGGTGCGGCGAGATCCCCTCGCCCGCGTCGCTCACGGCGAGCTCGGCATACGCGCCGGGCTCCACCGATACCTTCTGGCGGTCGAACAGGTGCCCGGGGCTTACCTCCACCGTGGTGGTGCGGAGCATAATCAGGCCGCCCCCGGGCATGGCATCGCGGGCATTGATGACCAGATTGAGCAGCACCTGCGCCAGCTGAGCCCGATCCACCCGCACCCACTTCGGCCCGGGAGCCAGCGACAGGTCGATCTCCATGTTGGCGCCCATCAGCCGCTGCAGCATGGGCCGGATATCCTCGACCGCGGCGTTCAAGTCGAGCGTCTCCGGGCTCAGTACCTGCTGTCGGGCAAACGCCAGGAGCTGGCGGGTGAGACTTGCCATCCGCTCGGTGACCTTTTGAATCTCGAGCAGATCCTGCCGCGCCGCGGAGCTCAGCTTCGGGTCCCGGCTGATGAAGTGGGCGAAGCCGCTCACCGCGTAGAGCTGATTGTTGAAGTCGTGCGCCAGTCCGCCGGCAAGTGCGCCAATCGATTCCATCTTTGCGGCCTGGCGTAGCGTTTCTTCCGCCTGCTTGCGCGCGGTGATGTCGCGCTGAATCGACGATGCAGCGACCACCCGCCCATCGGCACCCCGGATGGGAGACAGGGTAAGGGAGACATTGACCGGGTTGCCATCTCGACGCCGGCGGATCGTCTCATAATGGGCCACGTGCTCGCCCTGGCCAACTCGCCGGAGAATTTCCTGCTCTTCGTGCCGCAGGTCGGACGGAACTAGGTCGTAAATCGAGTGTCCGATCATCTCCGCGGCCGTGTGGCCATACATCCGCTCGGCTGCGGCGTTCCACGTCTGTACCGTGCCATCCAGGCTTTTGCTGAGGATGGCATCCTCGGATGATTCGACGATTGCGGCGAGTCGCGCCGCGGTTTCCGCTGCCAGCCTGGCCTGGCTGATGTCCCGCTTGATGGATGCCGCGCCGACGACCGTACCGGATGCATCCCGAACCGGCGAGACGCTTACCGCGATGGGGAAGGTGGTCCCGTTCTTGTGCCGTCGAATCGTTTCGAAGTGGGGGACATGCTCCCCCCGGGAAATGCGCGACAGGATGTCTCGCTCTTCGTCGTGCAGCTCGGGCGGGATCAGCATGTAAATCGAGTTGCCGATGATTTCTGCGGGTGAATAACCGAAGATCCGCTCCGCTGACGCGTTCCAGCTCCGGATGGTTCCATCGAGAGTCTTGCTGACGATGGCGTCGTCCGAGTATTCCACGATGGCCGCGAGCCGGGCGGCTATCAGCTCGTCATCGTTGACCTCGGGTGCTTTGCGGCTGAAGAAAGCCAGGCGAGACTCCAATGGATCCAAGGGACCTACATGAATCTGAGGCAAAGAGGTTTGAACGTAGATCGGACTGCTCGGAACTGCAACGTGATGCAGATCACACTCTAATACCGTCGCCCTGTCCACTGCTCATAGCTCATAGCTCATAGCTCATAGCCGCGGAAGCCGGCGCCGCCGGAGGGGCCGCCTCCGACGACGCCGGGGATAGGGGTACTGCGGAAAGGGGAGTCGGTGGCACCTCCTCCGGTGGATCGGGGATGAGGGATGTCCTGGTGAGACCCTTCCACCCGGCTAAAGGTTGCCTGGCTCCCGATGCCCCCGCTGGTGATGACGCTCCCGATCTGCCGCTTCGCGGGACTTCCTCCACTGATCGTAGCGCACTTGCTGATCCTTGGTCAGGCTGTCCCGGAGAGATTTTTCGAACTCCTGGTCCTTCTTCGCCAGCCCGTCAGACTGCGGCTGGAGCGCATCGCGCCGGCCCCGCGCCTCGGAGCGATCTCCGCTCTCGTAGGCCGCCCGCACCTCTTTCATGGTTGTACGAAGACTGTCGCGGGCCGGTTTGGTCTGGGCCATGTAGGTCGAGTACCGCTGGGTATAGCGCTCGACCTGCTCCGTGCTCAGACCGATGGAATCGCGCAGGGTGGCAGGGGCTGGTGGTCCCTCCAACCGCGAGCCCATCCGATGGTGGCCGCCGGGGCTCCGCTCTGAGCCCTCTCCGCCGGGTCCCTGGGCAAGGGGTGAGCCTGCAACGCCCAGCAGGAGGGCCAGGCTGAGTCCAACTCCCGCGAATGTTCCTGAAGCTGACATGATGACAATCCAGGTTAAGAGTCGTATCGGTAGTGCTGTCTTCTGGAGTTACGCGCGGCGGCCTGAATCCGTTTGGTTGCCCGGTCGCCAGTCGCCAGTCGCTAATTGCCCGTTGGCCCAACGAAATCCCCTATTGTTCGTATATGATCGTGAGGCAGGTCCAGCACCCGGCGGACCCTGGTCCCAACGTCAAGGAGTCGGAGATAGAACCAGCATGATCGCCGCCCGGGTGATGCCCGCCGGCGCCGGCAACACCGGAGAGCTGTTGGAAGACCGAGAGCTCCTGGTCCGGGTGCAGGCGGGCGATGCGGGCGCGTTCGACGCGCTGGTGCAGCGCTACTTGCCGCGGGCGCGTATCCTTGCCCGGCGCCTGATGCCCGACCCGGATGACGCCGACGACCTGGTGCAGGATGCCTTTCTCCGGGCGCTGGACCGCATTGCCACGTTCGACGTGGCCCGTGCGTTTGGTCCCTGGTTTACCCGGCTCCTGATCAACACCGGCATCGACCAACGGCGGAAGCAGGCGGTGCGCCGGACCGACGCCCAGGATCCGGAGA
>DATBSM010000164.1:0-3715 GCA_036559785.1 Gemmatimonadales bacterium | reverse complement strand
CCCTGGGTAATTCCTCGTAGCGCGACCCGGATGCTCCTGATGCTCGTGCGGTCGGCCGTCGGTACTCCGACAGCGTCCAGGTACTCGAGCCGGAAACCACTCCCGGTGGTCAGCGGGCCGACCAGTGGCTGAATTGTTTCGCCGCTGCTTACCGACCGCGCTCCCAGCCAGGACAGCCCCTCGGATTCATAGAGCCGGAGCTCCATCACCTCGGTGATACGAACCGGCGTACCCGGCTCGAGACCAACCACCTCCAGACTGGCCGGCACGGTCAGGGTGATTCCGGGGCCCAGCGCTCCAGGACATGAGGCCCCGGTTGCCACGCTCACGATCTTCATGCCTAGCCAGGTGTCTTCGGCTCCCGCGGTTGCACGGTCCTCGATAAACACCATGGCCTCGTCACCACCCGCTTGGGGGTCTCGTGGACCAGTAAAGCTCCCTCGGGCTATTCGAATGCTCGTAGCGCTCGGCGTGCCGCAGATGAAGCCGATACCGCGCATGGCGCGATAGACCACCGCCGTGGATCCGGCGACCAGGATGTCGTTCTGTGCGCCGCTGCCTCCAGCGACCGCGCTCAGCTCGCGCAGCTCACTGAGAACGATGAGAGCACCGGCGCGCAGGCTCGACTGCAGCTCCACCCGCTGAGCCTGCGCTCGAGTGGTCCGCTGGGTTGTAACGAGCAGTTGGTAGAGAGTGCCGGCCACCACCAGCGTCAGGGCCAGTGCGATCATGACCTCAGCCAGGGTGAAGCCCGCGCGACACCGGGTCAGCACGTCAGCGCGGTCTCGAGCACCGCCTCGCGAGCCCCTCGAACCGTCAGGTAGGTGACGGTGACCCGCACCTGGCGCACTCTTCCGGATTGGGGAACCAGCCAGGACTCGGTCATGCCGCCGGAGAGGACCGGACCGCCGGACGCGAAACCAGGGTCAGAGCAGCGTGGCGAGGTGGCGTCTGCGGCCAGACGCAGCGTCTCCATCCGGCTCGAAGCCGCCTGCGCCGCCCGAGTCTCGACCTTGCCGCGCCCGATCATGCGGCTGACCCCGGCCGACGAGCCTACCAGCGCGAGGACGCCCACGCCCAGGACCAGGATGGCTACCAAAACCTCGACGAGCGTGAATCCCAGCCGGGGATGCTTCATGGTCGACCCCTCTCCCGAAAATCAGAAGGTGGCGTCGGATGCCGTGGAATCAGGTACCCAATGCGTGCGCGGCGAATCGAAATGATTTGGGGACGTGCGTGATCAGTGGGCCGGGAGGCGCCGCAACTTGTAGAAAAGAGTGCGCAGGCTGATGCCGAGAAGATTGGCGGCCTGCCTCCGATTGCCCTTGGAGGTCTGCAGGGCGCGCTGGATTACTTCCCGCTCCACCGCTTCCACCTGTGCCCGCAGATCGAGCGAGCCACTGGCCGTTCCGCTTTGGGCGGATCCAGCGCCGTTCGTGAGCGCGAAGTCCTTGGCATCGAGCAGCCCGCCAACTCCCAGCACCGCGGCGCGCTCCAGGGTATTGCGCAGCTCGCGCACGTTGCCGGGCCAGCTGTGATGCGTCAGGGCCGAGAGTGCTGCCGGCGTGATGCTCACCGGATGGCCGAGCCGCTGCGCCATTTGCCGGGCGAAGTGGGTGAGCAGCTCGGGGATGTCCTCAGGCCGTTCCCGCAGGGGCGGAAGGTGGAGGCGGACCACATTCAACCGATAGTACAGGTCCGAGCGGAACTCGCCGCGCTCCACCGCCTGCTCCACCGGGCGGCCGGTGGCAGCGAGCACCCGGACATCGATTTTGCGCGAGTCGCGGGCACCCAGCCGGCGAACCTGGGACTCCTCCAGCACCCGCAGGATCTTGGCCTGGAGCCCAGACGACACATCGGCAACTTCATCGAGGAACAGCGTTCCACCCTCGGCCAGCTCGAACAGACCGGCGTGGTCTGTGGTGGCACCGGGGAACGCACCTTTGGTATGACCGAAGAGCTCGGACTCCAGCAGCTGCTCCGGAATGGCACCGCAGTTGACCGCCGTGAAGCTACGCTCGTTCCGGGGGCTCATGCGATGGATGGCCCGGGCAATGACTTCCTTGCCGGTGCCACTCTCACCGGTGATCAACACCGGCGTGTTGTGACGCGCGACTCGAGAAGCCAGCTCCATAACATCCCGCATGGCGGGACTCTGGGAGACTACCAACTCCTGGACCGCGCCGATGCCGACATTCGACCGCAGGGCCTCGACCTCGCGACGGAGGCGCTCCCGCTCCTCGGCCTTCCGGACCGCCATGACGACTTCGTCGGCCTTGAAGGGCTGCTGGACGTAATCGTAGGCGCCCTCTCTGACCGCGGCGAGAGCGGCGTCCTCGGTTCCCTGCTCACTCAGCATAATCATGACGGCACTGCCGCCTCCGGCCCGTAACCGGCGGAGGAAGCTGAGGCCGTCCATCCCCTGGAGCTTCAGGCCGCAGAGGATCAGCTCAAAATCTTCGGTGGCGGCACGCGACAGAGCGCGCGTTGCGTCGGCCTCGGTTTCGACGACGTAGCCGGATTGTCCGAGCAGCAGCGCGAGCGATTGCCTGACATCGGCGTCGTTCTCAACAATCAGCAGCCGCATCAGTTCACCCGAGTTTGGTAGAGAGCGCCTGGAACACGACACCACCTTTGGTCACACTGTTCGTCCGGTTCTTGCCCGGTCGGCCGGGCAGAATCCATGACCTCTGGCACGATCCGCCGGGCTGATCACGGCGCCTGCGATCCACTGCAGTCCAACGCCTTCCGGTCGGCGACCAGGCGTAAGTCCGAGTTTCCCGAGCGGATGCGGACTTTTTCGGGCAGCTCAGTGGTACCCGATCGATACCGCCGAGCGCTTCGCTGCACTGCGTTGCATTAGACGCCAAGCAAGTTCTTCGCCACCATGGAATCGTGCCCCGACGATGGGCTCGACCAGGTCAGCAGAACCGCCGGCGGCTAGCTGCAGGCCACTGCACCATCGTTCGTGGCCGGGGGAATCGCAGGGGCCGACCCGTAGAAGATCACGCAGCTCTGGAGCGTGCCCGCCGCCGTTGCCGATGCGGACCAGCCGGCGTCATTGGCACTCACCAGGATGACCGATACGCCCGCGGTCGGGCGGAAGCTGAAGGACGGGTCTGGAACGACACCGCCGTAATAGGTTCGGTTCTCCACCCAGTACCCCTCCTGGGCGGACGCCAGATTACGCAGATCGGATTTCATACCTGCGACGATGGCCTTCCCCTTGGTGTTGGCAAACTTGGGGATGGCGATCGCGGCCAGGATGCCGATGATCACGACGACGATCAGGAGTTCGATGAGCGTAAAGCCTTGGCGTCGGGTCATACTTACCCTGGATCCTTTCTGGAGCTGGCTCCCATCCCCGCTCTTACTCATTGGCCAATCCAAGTGTGCGAGGTGGGAGAAGAAGAATGGGCGGCGGTACGACACCGCCGCCCATCCTTTGAAGCCGGTACGTTCAGCGCCCGCTTAGTAGCACTTCGGCGCGCCCTCGGTGTCGGTCGCGGCCAGACCTGCCAGTGCGGCAAAGGTCGCCGGATCGCCTACGAAGATTCCGCAGACGTCGTTCGATGCACTGGTCACGGCCGGGTTGGTAACCGTCGCGGCCCAGCCAGCGGCAGTACAACCCGCCACCAGCACCAGCACGTTACCCTGCGTCGGACCAAAGGCCACGGTACCACCGCACGCCGGGCTCGCCGGGGCGTTGGCCTGG
>DATBSM010000163.1:0-2655 GCA_036559785.1 Gemmatimonadales bacterium | reverse complement strand
TTCTGGCACGCCGGAATCGGGCGCAGCCGGCGGGACCCTAACCGACACCGCCGCCTCACCCGCCGCAGCAGGCAGCCTGAGCGACGCCAACATCGTCGCCCTGCTGGATGAAGCCAATGCCGCGGACAGCGCCTCGGGAGCGTATGCGCTTACCAAGGCAACCGATCCAGAGGTGAAAGCCTTCGCGAAGCTGATGATGGGTGAGCATCATTCCCTCCGGCTTCAGGGTCAGCACCTGGCGAAGAAGCTCAACGTTACGCCGGCGGCTCCGGCGGATGATCCCCTGAAGCCCGCGGCAGCGAGCGAGACGGCGGCGCTCAAAGCGGCTCCCAAGGGCGCGCAGTTCGACCGGACCTACATCGAGCAGGAAGTCGGGATCCATAAGGCCGTGCTCGATCTGGCGGAGAAGGCGCACGGGGCGGCACAAAATGCGGAGTTGAAGCAGCTGATCGAGCAGGCCAAGCCGGTGATCGAGAAGCACCTGGACCGGGCTGAGGAGATTCAGAAGAAGCTCAGCAAACCCAGCGCCTGAGGTAGCGCAGTACGATCATGTGCGATGGGGCTCGAGAGTTCGAGCCCCATCGTCGTGACCAGCCTGCAGCGTGCCTAGTCCTTCGCCCGGGTAATCGTGATCTTGAAGCCGTCCGGGTCCTGGGCCGTGAAGCCGTAGGCGTCCCAGCGCTCGGCCGGCTCTTCCACGATGGTGCCACCGACGTCGCGGAGCCGCTGGGCGATGACGTCTACATCCTGGGTCGTGTTGCACCAGAGGCGGAATCCGAGGCCCTTGGCCCGGCCCCGGCCCTTGCTGAAGTCGTCCTGGGAAAGTCCAAACTCACAAGATCCTGCCTTGAGCATCACGCCCTTAAGCTCGCCACCATCCTCCCAGCGCTCAGCCACGAAGAAGCCGAGGCCGTCGCGATACCAGGCCAGACTGACCTGCAAATCGTTTACGGTGAATGTGGGAGTGACCGAACGGAGACGGAGCGACTCGGGCTGCTGCCGCTTCGATTGAGAGACAGGCTGAGGCTTTGCTGACACTGTGGTCCTCCTTGAAGTCTCTGAACTCCTTTCCTGCCCGGAGCGTCGCACTACCTGCCTGTATCATAAGCCATCGGGCCGGGCATTACGTCGGCCCCTGCCGTCCCCAGCGTTCGCCCGGGGGCGGTACCTCTGCATTCTGCAGCGGTGGAATCTTGCTGGTGAACGGCAGGCCGGTGACGCGATCGGTGTTGTCGTCTCGCACCCGGTAGGCCGCCGGAAAATCGGCCGACCGCTCCATCCACTCCTGCAGTACCCCCACCAGCTCCCGCACCGTCCTGGCATAGGTCGGTAGATCCGCCACGTTCCGGAGCTCCCACGGATCGGTGGTGAGGTCGTAGAGCTCCAGCCGCGCCCGCGGGGCCTCAAAGAGCCGCCGCTGCGCCGGAGTGAGCCGGCCCGCCTTGGCGCCTGCCCGGAGCGCCTGGAAGGACGGGCTGGCTCCGATGTCGGCCGCGGTACACAGCGGTAGTGCGGTATAGGCGTCGGTCCGGATCAACTTGAATCGGCTGGTGCGCACCGCCCGCTGGTGCTCGTCGCAGTCGTGCCAGTTGCGCTCGCTGAAGACGTAGATGCGTCCCTGGTACAGACTGGGTTGCGTCAGCATGGCCAGGAAGCTTTCGCCCTGCATCGCCTCCGGCCGCGCCGCACCGGCCAGCTCCAGAATAGTGGGCGCCAGGTCTACCGTGGTCACGAGGCCGCGATCGTAGACCGAGCCTGCTCGAACATGCCCGGGCCAGGAGAAGATGAGCGGAGTACGGGTTCCCGAATCGTACAGGGTGCCTTTCTCCCGGGGAAAGGGCGCGCCGTTGTCGCTGAGGAACACCACCAGCGTCCTGTCGCCCAGCTTTCTCCGCTCGAGCTCGGCCAGCACCAGGCCGATCTGGTCGTCCATTCGGCCAATGGCGTCGTAATAGAGGGCGAGGTCCTGCCTGGTCGCGGGAGTATCCGCAAGGTGGGGTGGCACCGCCACCCGGGCCCGTGAATGCCGGCTGGCCACCCCGGACTTATAAGGACGGTGCGGCTCATGAAAACCGACCCAGAGGAAGAATGGCCTGGTGCCCGTCGAATCCAGGAACGCGGGGAACGCGTCGGCGATCGTCGGGGAATACCATTGAAACTGACGCTCGGCGTTCGGCCCGTAGTGGGTCTTGGCCATGTGTCCCGTGAAATAGCCCTGGTCCTGCAGCAGGGAGGGCAGAATGGGCTCGCCTTCCGGCAGCGGCGTATGCAGGTCCTCGGCCCCAACCGCGTGGGCGTACTTGCCGGTCAGCATGCTGATTCGGGACGGGCTGCACTGAGGGGTGGTGCCGAAGGCGTATTCTACCTGAAGACCCCCGCGGGCCAGTCGGTCGATGTTGGGCGTCCGAATGAAGCGGTTACCGTAGGTGCCAGTATCGCGCCAGCCGAGGTCGTCGGCGACGAAAACGATGACGTTGGGACGCCCATGATCGCCTGCCTGGGCCAGCACCGGCAGTGGGGCGGCTGCCAGGAAGCCCAGCGCCAAGGAAGATCCTGCCCGACGCAGAACGCTCATCCGCCATCCCGGGACTGCCGGGTGCCCGACCCGGCAAACTCGCGCAGCCAGAGCTCTGTGATCAGCACCCGCCAGACCAG
>DATBSM010000162.1:0-6643 GCA_036559785.1 Gemmatimonadales bacterium | reverse complement strand
TTGTTGATCCACACGATAGTGGTCCCGGCGGCGATCTCGAGGCGGGCCGGGCGGAAGAGGAAGTCCTCCACCGCGGCGGTGACCGTGTCCCGACCGGCGGCGGGTGCGTTTGAGCCGGGCTCCGCCGCTTGGGGAACCGCTGCCGGCACAGGCTGTGGGCGGCCACCTCCGAAATAGCGGCTCAGGGTCACTGGAATGGTGAACTCGAACCCGTAGCGGGTTTTGGCGGTTCCCCGCGAGGAGCTCTGGAGCGTCGCGTTGTTTGTGTTGGTGGCATGCAGCGACAACGAGTGCGGCGTATGTGGGATGGCCAGGTTCAGGCCTGCGCCCCAGGCAACCTTCTCTCCCGGGCCGCGCTCCGTCAGGGATGCCACGTCCCCAGCTAGCGCCACATAGCGGGCGAGGCGGACCACCACCCCCGATGCCAGCGCCACATCGGCCCCGCCATCTGCTCCCGGATCGGCCAGCACCCTGAGTGCGGCCAGGACCCGAACCGGACCCTGCCACCGCGCCACTGCTGCCTCCGCATCCAGTCCTTCCGCGGCAAGGTTGTAGCCTGCCTGGGCAGACACGTCCACCGGTGCGCCCAACTCCTGGGTGAACGGCGCGAAGCGACCGAAGAACTCCCACTCGTTGGGATAGCGGGGAGACAGTTCAGAGTTGGTAGCGTAGTGCACGCCGAGCAACGTGCGGCCGGGGAGGCCAGCGGCAAGGAGAAACGTGGGTGTGCTCGTGACCTTCCGCTCAGGAGCCGAACTGATCGAGAAGCGGTGCAGAAAGTTAAAGTGCAGCACTCCGGAGTTTCCGACCCAGGCGCCGGCGAGATTCGGCGTCCGGTCGAGCACAGACTGGGCCCCCGCCCCCCTCCCGGCGGCGAGGGTGCCAAGGGCCGCGAGAAGGAACAGCCTGCCGCGGCTCAACATTCTCTTAAATAGCGCCGCACCCGGGGCCGGTCTTGAACGCCCCGAGTCGGCTTGCACGCGTGTAGCGGGTCACCTGGGACGGACCACGCTCCTGAACTGAAGGGGCGAGAGGCCGGTGTGCCGCCGGAAGAGGTTCGAGAAGTGGCTCTGGTCGGAGAATCCCTCGGCAAGGGCGATCTCGGCCAGCGGGAGGTCGGTGTCGGCAAGCTGACGCGCAGCACGCTCGATCCGGAGCCTTCGGACGTATTCGCCCACGGTGCAGCCGAATACCCGGCGAAACGCGCGCGCGAGGGTCACCGGGTGCACGCCGACCGATGCGGCCAGGCCGGTCAGGCTGGGCCGGGTAGCCAGCTCGGCGTGGATCCGGTCGCGCGCGTCGTCCAGCCAGCGCGGCCGGCCCGAACTGCCGTCCTGCTCATATAGCCGCGAGGCGGAGGCAACCAGCTCGAGCAGCAGCCCTTCAATCGCCAGCGGCGCCGCCGCGTCCATCCGCCGCATCTCCTCATAGACCCGCCGGGCCATGCCGGATACGAGCCCGCCATGGAAGGACAGCCGCTCGTCGAGGACAGCGGAGTGGGGCCGAATCGCCACCACCTGCGCGTCGTCCGCCTCGATCAGCAGCCCGCGCACGTCACCCCGGCCGAACTGGTCGCAGTGGCGGTCGCCGGCGGGAGTGATCTTGAGTGTCGAGCTGGTACACTCGATCGAGCCGCCCCGCCACCTCTCGGTAAACGCACCCTGAAGTACAAAGCAGATGGTGGGGGTCTCATGATGGTGCCACGGAAGCTCGGAGCCGTGGTGGTGTACCCCCTCGGTGACGGTGAACCCTCCCACCTGCACCCGGCGCACCGGCCGGGCCTCAGCCGCGAGCGCTGTCCTGCGGACCATATCCACCTCCCATCGCATCCCCGAAGGCCGGGGCGGCTTCGTTGCACGAACGTCTTAGAGTGAGACGTCCAGGGGCGCCTCCGCCGGCACACTGCGACGCTACCCCGTTCCAACGGGGCTACCCGTTTGCAAGACTGCCCGGCTTGGGCCCACTAACGTGCCGAGAAGTATGTCCAGCCACCAGCCTCGAAAGGAACTTGTAATGAATAGCTCTCCTGTGCTCAAGATCGCCGGCGCCGTGCTGCTTGCGGCAGGCGCGGCCTGTGGCGACGACGCGCCGGCTGATCCGGCAACAGCAACGAGCTTCACGGCTACCCTGTCGGGCGCCAACGAAGTTCCGGCGGTGACGACGACCGCGACCGGGACCGCGACCTTTGAAGTAAACGGGAGCGAGCTCACTTACACCATCAACGCGGCGAACCTTCAGAATGCGGTGCTCGGCCACATTCATCTCGCGGCAACGGGGGTGAACGGTCCCGTGCGGCTGAACCTCTGTGGGACGGGCGCGCCGCAGCCGGCCTGCACCAGCGGCACAGGGGTGGTGGCCACCGGCACCAACGGGGTGACTGTGGGCAATCCGGCAATCACGTTCGACGATCTGCTTTCGGCCATGCGCTCCGGCGGTGCGTACGTGAACGTGCACACCAATACCGCAGGGTGCACACCCGGTAACGAGGGCTGCAACGCCGGGGGCGAGATTCGCGGGCAGATCGCCCCCCAGTAACTACCGGGTTGTGGAGTGGCCGGCATGAAATGGAGGAGTCTGCTGCTACCGCTGGGCGCTACTGTGCTTGGGTGCTCCGGCGACAGCCAGCCCGTCGACCCTGGAGCCGGTGCCCTGACGGTAGAAGTCAGGAACAATCTCTTCGCTCCGGCCTCTCTCCAGGTGTAGGTCAACAGCACTGTCATGTGGCAGTGGAACTCGGGCGGCGTCGAGCACAACGTCACATTCGACACCGGACCGAGCTCCGGCAACCGCAGCTCGGGAGCATTTGAGCGGACATTCCCCACCGCCGGAACGTTTGCCTATATCTGCACCATTCACGGCGCACAGGTGATGTCAGGGGTCGCGAACGTCGCCGCTTCCACCGGTGGAGGTGGTAGTGGCGGCGGTGGGGGAGGCTATCCATGATCCTGCACTGACCATCCAACCCGCCCTAACATCTGGAACCCTCGCCCCTGTCCTGGTAGTTGCTCATTACAGGCACTCCTTGTTGTTTTGATATCCAGCCACAAGACAATTGACTGTGTACCACGTCACCAGACAGTCCAGAAGAGGAGGACTCGATGGCACGAGCTCTTCGGAAGACGGCAGGAGTCATGGGCGCTGGGGCAGGGGCCGTGGCGCTCTTGGGGCTGGGGTATGCCGGCATTACCTGGTATCGGTACGGCAAGGTGGCGCGCGGCGGACCTCGCGATCCACTGGTGGATCGGTTCATGCCCAAGTACGAAGTCCGCGAGGTCCACCAGACCAGAGTGGCCGCGCCGGCGGAGGTGACCTTCCTGGCGGCACACGACCTCGATCTGCAGCGCTCGACCATCGTGCGTGCCCTGTTTACCGGCCGAGAGCTGCTCATGGGGGGAGAGCACGCGAAGCGGGAGCACGGGCCCGGATTCCTGGCTGAAGTTCTCGCCCTGGGGTGGCGAGTACTGGCGGAGGAGCCGGGGCGCGAGCTCGTGATCGGCGCGGTCACCCAGCCGTGGAAAGTCGATGTCCAATTTCTTGGCTTGGGGCCGGAAGATTTTAGCGACTTCAAGGTCCCGGGTTACGCCAAAATCGTCTGGACCCTCTCGGTCAAGCCAGTGGGGGTCGCGGAGTCGATCTTCAGCACCGAGACCAGAGTTGCCACGACCGATCCCGAGTCACGAGCCCGTTTCCGGCGGTACTGGTCGGTCTTTTCACCTGGTATCCTGCTGATCCGCTATGAGACGCTCCGCCTGGTAAGGCGAGAGGCGGAACGGCTGGCGGCCTTGGAGACGCTCGCGGTGCCGGAGGTTAGCCTGGCAGGGCAGTCTTCACCCTAGCCTACGTTGGCCTACGACGACTTGGGGATGGCACGGGCGCCACCATTGTGCTCCATATATCCGGCCTTTCTGCTGTGCCTCTGTTCCTGATCTTCCGGAGTACCAGCGGACGATCCGGCGTTGCGGGCCCCACCGATACTGAGAACCGGAGCTCCCGGCACCCGGATGGCCCCTTCCGCGAGGGACACTGCCAGCCGCTCTACCTGCAGAATGAACTTGCCGGCAGGCTCACCGCTCCACTGCGTGTCGAAACGTGCAAAGGCGACGGCCGCCTGCTCAACCGCCAGGCGCTCCAGGGTACGGAGCCCAGGCTCGCATCCGGCAAGCCGGTCCGAACTGATGCAGGAGAGATCCGAGCGCGTGGATGCGATCTCCTCGGCCAGTACGTGCCTGTCGTGTAAATCCCCCAGACTGTCCTGTACCTCTTTCAACTGCGTCACCAGGGCCTTCACCCCCGGCACCCGTCTCGCCAGCGGCTCCAGCAGGTACCGTAGCCGCTTGGCGCTGATTCTGGCCGAGTGCACCCCATTCACGTCCTCCGCTCCTTGTACCCGCTTGAGATCGTCTGCCAGCTCAGCGACCTGGGCTCGAATCAGCTCGCCGGTAGCATGTCCAAACGAGCGGTGCGCCTGGCGAGAACCAGTCCGAATCTCCATGCGAAACGTTCCCAGCCGCGGGCGGACCTTCGCCGCGGTCTTCAAGAACTGCTCTCTCGCGTACGCGGTACCAGTACGGACCATATCGAATCTTCTGCCTTCCAGACGACCGATCAGCCACGAAAGCCCCTGAAGGCCATCGGGGCCGAGCTGCTCCGCCTGCTGGCGAAGCCACGCGAGGTGCACCTCGGTGTCGCGGCCGGCATTCGTTGCCTGAGTGAGTTTTCGCAGGCGGCGCCGCACCTGCCTGGTGATGCTTCCTTTGAGCTGGAAGCGATACGCCCGGCTGGAGCTTCGAAGGCGCCGCAGGCCCACCCGAAAATCGTGCAGCGCCTCGGCGTCGTCAGGATCCTCGAGTCGTTTCTCGGCCCGGCCAATCTCGTCCAGATAGCTCAAAGCAAGCAGGCGAGACGATTCTTCGGCGGGCCGGCTCAGCAGGTCGGAGGGAAGCCGTGTACTCATGCTACTTCTCCAGTCGGCGAAGCTCGCGCGGGGTAAGCAACCATTTCAGGTTGCCCTTACCGGGCTGGGGAGCGCCCGGCAGATCGAGCCTGCATGCGCCTCCCTTCTTCAAATCGATGAAGGATTTGCGGGTTCCGGTCAGCAAGTAGCCCACGAGCGTGCTCAGGTGCGGCTCGTGTCCCACCAGGGCAACCGTATGGTCGATCGGATGTTTCTGCAGCCAGCCTACCACCTCATCAGGGTCGCGGTCCGGCGCCAGCGCCTCCAGCACGATGGCCTTGGAGTCGTAGGCCTGGGCGACAATCTCGGCGGTTTCGGCGGCCCGCGTCAGGGGGCTGGTCGCGAGGACGTCGATGGTGGGCACCACCCGTGCAAGGCCTGGAGCCACTCGCTGCATCTCCTTCCTGCCTTCGGGCGTCAGCGGCCTGAGCCGATCATCGCGGCCTTCGGCCTTCCACTCTTCACTGTCCCCGGCCGGCCCGTGACGGATGATGACCAGTTTCACGCCGGCTCGGGCCGTTTCCGTGCCCGCGGCGAACGGACCCGGGGAGGTTTGGAGCGCTGACCAGTGCTGGTGCCGTTCGAGGATGCTGGTTCGTCCGCTGGAGGAGCGCCCGCAGGCCCAAAGATGGGGACGAACCGGAGCGCGGAATCCGTGGCCACCCGGGCGGATTCCCGGGCCAATGACTGGAAAACGACTTGAGACCGGAGCCCTTCCTGGCCGTCGGCACGCATCACCCGGGTGTAGGTGCCATCCGCCTGAAGCTGCCGGGCCTTGACGTTGTCATTCAACACGACCGGGAGCAGCTCGTCAATCAGGCGAGCCTTGAGGCGCGGATCCTCGACCGGAAACATCACCTCAATGCGCCGAAAGAAGTTGCGTGGCATCCAGTCGGCGCTGCCAAGGAACACCTCCGGTGCGCCAGAATTCTCGAAATAAAAGATCCGGCTGTGCTCCAGGAAGCGGTCTACGATGCTGATTACCCGGATGTTCTCGGACAGCCCGGGGATGCCCGGTCTGAGACAGCAGGTCCCCCGCACCACAAGATCGATGCGCACGCCTGCGCGGGCGGCGCGGTACAGGGCGTCAATGACGGTCGGCTCGACCAGCGCGTTCATTTTGGCGATAATCCGTGCCGGCTGCCCCATTTCGGCGTTGCGGCCCTCGCGGTCGATCAGCTCCACGACCTGTTCCCGCAACCCGATTGGAGCAACCAGGAACTTCCGCCACCGCCGTCCCTGGGAGTATCCGGTCAGCAGATTGAAAAGCTCGCTGGTGTCTTCCCCGACCTCCGGTCTGGCGGTGAACAGGCCCAGATCGGTATACAGCCTGGCGGTCGTGGGATTGTAGTTGCCGGTGGCGAGGTGGACGTAGCGCCGGATGCCGTCCGATTCCCGCCGGACCACCAGGGATGCTTTGCAGTGGGTCTTCAGCCCGACCACGCCGTAGACCACATGCACACCCGCGTGCTCCAGAGAACGGGCCCAGACAATGTTGTTTTCCTCATCGAAGCGCGCCTTGAGCTCAACCAGAGCGGTCACCTGCTTGCCATTTTGCGCGGCCCGCTCCAGGGCGCGGATGATGGGGCTCGCTCCGCTGGTGCGATACAGGGTCTGCTTGATGGCCAGGACCTGGGGGTCGTCGGCCGCCCGATCAATAAAGTTCACGACGCAGCCGAATGATTCGAA
>DATBSM010000161.1:0-5496 GCA_036559785.1 Gemmatimonadales bacterium | reverse complement strand
CGCCGATGCAGTGAGGGCCCACGCCAGCTTTATTCGGGGGGAAACGCTGGCCCGGGGCCTGGAGGTAGGCGCCCGTGCGCCGGCCGCCGATCTCGAGCAGCGAGTGGACATCGACGGGCACGGAGCGGTGGTCGGAGTGCAACGTTATCAGCACGGCCGGGATTGATTTGGCCTCAACCATGGACGAGTAATGAATAAGAAACAGCTGTCACATCTCGAGAAGCGCCTCATGGAGGAGCGCGCCCGCGTCATGAAGGAGCTGGGCTACTACGACGAGTCCTTCAACGCGACCCTCCAGTCGGCCGACGGTGATCTCTCCTCCTATTCGTTCCACATGGCGGACCAGGGAACCGACGCGATGGAGCGGGAGAAGCAATTTCTCTTCGCCTCGCAGGAGGGTCGTTATCTCTGGCACGTCAACGAGGCGCTCCGCCGGCTCTACGGCACCCCCGACAAATTCGGGCATTGCCAGCAGTGCGGGCAGGAGATCAACTTCGAGCGACTCGACGCCTTGCCGCACGCGCGGCTCTGCATCACCTGCAAGGAGAAGGAAGAAGATGGCAAGCGCCGTTGACCCGTCGGCCCGCCGGGTGTTCGTGCTGGCCGCGGCCGCAACCGTGGTCCTCGACCTGATCACCAAGCTGATCGCGGAGGCCACGCTGCTGCGTACTCCGGGAGTGTCCGTCTTCGGCGACTGGTTCCAGCTCCGGCTGGTGTACAATCAGGGCGCGGCCTTCGGCCTTCACGTGGGGCCGTACTCCCGCTGGATCTTCTTTACCATCGCACTGGCGGCGGTATTCGTGCTGACGCGGATGTCTCGCAGCAGCCCGGCCGGCGACCGCTTCCGTCAGCTTGCGCTCGGCCTGGTGGCGGGTGGCGCCGTCGGCAATCTCATCGATCGCGTGCGCAGTCCCCGTGGCGTGGTCGATTTTCTCGATGTGGGCATCGGCGCCCTTCGGTGGCCCACGTTCAACGTTGCGGACATCGCGGTGAGCTGCGGGGCCATCGCCCTGGCCATCTCGCTCTGGCGGGAAGACGCCCGCCGCCCGGAGCCGGAGTCGGCTTCGGTGATGTGACCGCTGGCAAGCGGGGCAGCGGGGCAGCGGGACCGCACGACTCCGGGTACCCCCCAGGTCACCAGATCGACTTCACCGTCACCAGCACCAACACCGCTCGGCTCGATCGGTTTCTGGCCGATCAACTGGCGATGTCCCGCACCCAGGCTGCTCGGCTGGTGGCCGAGAAGCGCGTCACCGTAGACGGGAAGCCGGCCCGGGCCTCCCACCTTCTCTCCCGCGGGCAGCGGGTGCTCGTTCAGCTGCCCGATCAGGAACCGCCCCGGACCATCCGGCCGGCCGCAATCCCACTTACCCTGATCTTCGAAGACGAGCATCTGGCCGTGATCGATAAGCCGGCGGGCCTCGTCGTGCATCCCGCACCCGGGCACTGGGACGATACCCTGGTCAACGCGCTGGTCGCGCGCGGCACGACGTTGGCCGGAGGAGCCGAGGGACGGCCCGGCATTGTCCACCGGCTGGATCGGGACACCTCGGGGCTGATGCTGGTGGCCAAGACCGACCTGGCTCATCGGCGCCTGGGCGCCGCCATCGCCGCCCGGCGGGTGAGCCGGAGCTATGCGGCTTTGGCGTGGGGCCATCTCGATGCCAGTCCGACCCGGATCGAGGCCGCCGTCGGGCGGCACTCACAGGACCGAAAGCGCATGACCGTGTCGCCCAGCGGCCGGGTGGCCCGGACCGACGCGAGTGTCGTCGCCCGCTTTGCGGTGACGGACCTGCTCCGGCTGGAGCTGCACACCGGCCGGACCCACCAGATCAGAGTTCACCTGGAGCATATTGGGCATCCAGTCGTGGGCGACCCGGTATATGGCGGTGGCGGCAGCCGGCGGATCTCGGGGGCCCCCCGACGCTCGGCCGAGTCGCTCGAGCGCGCGACCCCGCGACAAGCCCTCCACGCGGCGGCTCTGGCATTCCGCCATCCTGTGAGCGGAGCACCACTTGAGTTTCACTCGGAGTGGCCCGAGGATTTGAGGCCTGCACTAGTTGTCGCAGGTGGCGAGGAACTGGTTGCCCGCGCAGACCCCCTGCGCTATCTTCGTTTCTTTAATAGAGATGGCTAACTCCCCCGCGCTCCACGCCGTCATCTTTCGAATCGGTGAGGTTATCTGCGCGGCCCCGGCAGGGATCGTGCGTGAGATCCTCCCTCGCCTTCCGGCCACCCGGATTCCAGGTGTACCGGACGCGGTTGAAGGGCTGGTAAACGTCCGGGGCAGCCTGCTCACCGTACTCGATGGGCACCTCTTGCTGCAGCAGGAGCGGCGAGAGTCCGATGAGGGCGCTATCGTCGTCCTCGAGGTGAGAGGGCGCAACTACGGGCTCGGTGTCGGGCAGGTCCTCGACTTCCTCGAAGTTCCCGCTGCCTCGGTGGTCGAGCGCCGGGATCTCCCCGGAGTCGACCCTCGGCTGGTCCGAGCGGTAGGGGTTGGCGCCAACCAGCACTTCATCCTGCTCGACGTGGACGCCCTGTTCGTGCCCATCATCGGCGGCTGAGCCGTCCGCAGCCGGTTCCCATGCGTGGAGGAAGTTTGTGAATCACACAGTGCTCGTCTGCGATGACGCCATCTTCATGCGCACCATGATCAGCGACATCCTGAGTCAGGCCGGGTTCGAGGTCGTCGGCGAAGCGGATTCGGGCGTGCAGGCTGTCGAAAAATATCGCCAGCTCAAGCCCGATCTCGTCACCATGGATATCGTGATGCCCGACATGGGCGGCATCGAAGCGGTGCGCGAGATCTGCAAGACCGACCCCGAAGCCAAGATTCTGATGTGCAGCGCCATGGGGCAGCAAGCGCTGGTGGTCGAAGCCATCCAGGCGGGCGCCAAGGATTTCGTGGTCAAGCCGTTTCAGCCATCTCGCGTACTCGAGGCGGTCCAGCGCGTCCTGGCCTGAGCCATGGACCTGTCCAAGTACGCCGCACTCTTCCTCGCGGAAAGTCGCGAGCACCTGAAGGCATGTAACAGCTCGCTGCTGGAATGGGAACGCGATCCGGCCGCGGTCGAGCCGGTGGACCGGCTCTTCCGCGCCATTCACACCATCAAGGGCATGGCGGCCACGATGGGCTACACCCCGGTCGCGCAGTTGGCCCATGCCGCCGAAAACCTGCTGGACGCACTGCGCCAGGGCCGGCTCTCGGCAACACCCGCCGTCCTGCAGCTGCTGTTCCGGTCGGTGGACACCCTTGGCCGCGCGGTCGAACGCGCCGGGGAGGGCCCCGATGACCAGCCGGACACCGGCCTGATCAGCGAGCTGGACGCGGTGGCGGGAGGAAGCCCGGCATCCCCAGCACCCACCAGAACCTCGGAGGTAGCGCCTTCGGTCGAGACTAAAAGCCGCCGGGCTTCGGACGCGCCGCGGTCCCGGCCCGTCCAAGTCACGATCCGGCCGGGTGCAGTCATGCGGGGTGCCCGGGCGGCACTGGTGCTTCGCCGAGCGGAGGCGCTGGGCGGTGTCAGCGGGATGCGCCCACCCGCCGCTCAGCTCGAGCGCGACGAATTTGACGGCCGGTTTTCGTTCCGGCTGCAGACCAGGCTTCCCGACGACCAGGTCGTGTCCGCGCTCGGCGCCCTCGGTGATGTGGCAATGGTGCAGATCGAGGAGGCACCCGCACCGGAGGTTGATGCTCGCGCCCAGGCTCGGCAGATCAGGGTGGATCTGCGCCGGTTGGACGACTTGATGAAGCAAGTGGGTGAGCTGGTGGTCGCCAAGAATCGGCTGACCTCCATCTCGCTCGAGGCGGGTGACCCCATCCTGGCCGAGCTGAGCGAGCGAATTTCGCGGCTGGTGTCGGCGATGCAGGCTGAAGTGCTCGCCGCTCGCATGACCCCGGTAGGAGAGGTATTCGAGCGCTTCCCCCGGCTGGTGCGGGACATTTCGCGAGACATGAGCAAGCGGATCCAGTTTGACATGGAAGGCGAAGAGATCGAGCTGGACCGTTCGATTCTGGACGAGGTCGGAGAGCCGCTGCTCCACCTGATCCGCAATGCGGTGGACCATGGGATCGAGAACCCGGAGCAGCGGGTGGCAGCGGGGAAGCCGGCAGAGGGCCGGATCCTGCTTTCCGCCACCCGGGAGCGCAATACCGTGGCGCTGCGGGTGGTTGATGATGGCCGGGGCATTGATCGGGAGGCCATCCTGGCCAAGGCCCGCCGGGAAGGTGCGGCCCCGGAAGCAGATGCCCTCACCGACGATCTGCTGGTGCGGGTGCTCGCGCGGCCCGGATTCAGTACCGCCCAGACGGTGAGCGGGGTTTCCGGCCGGGGCGTGGGGGTGGACGTAGCCATGACCCGGGTTCGTGCGCTCGGCGGGACGCTGGAGGTGCGGAGCGAGCTGGGTCGGGGCACCACCTTCCTCATCCGGGTGCCGCTGACGCTGGCAATTGTGCGGGCGTTACTGGCCGAAGCGGGAGGAGAACGCTATGCCGTTCCTCTCGCCTATGTAGCCGAGACGGTCGAGTTCGATCGCCACTACGTGACCGCGGTGCGGGACCGCGAAGCGCTGGTGGTTCGGGACCAGGTCATCCCGACCGTGCACCTGTGCGACCTGGTGGCCACCCGTTCGAGGGCAGCGTCAGGCCGCCGGCCCACCGTGATCCTGGAAGTGGGTGAGCGGCGTACTGCGTTAGTGGTGGACGCCCTGGTGGGGCAGCAGGACATCGTCGTCGAGCCGTTCGACGCGCCCAAAGGGCTGCCGTCGTATGTCGGGGGGGCCACGATTCTCGCGGATGGCGCGCCGGCACTCATTCTCGACGCCGCGGCACTCCTTTAGGAGGAAGGCATGGAAGACGTGCGTGACCTGAAGGAGTCGCAGCTCGACGCGATGCGCGAAGTGGCCAACATCGGGGCCGGTCATGCCGCCACGGCGCTGTCGCAGATGACCAACCGGACCATCATGATCAGCGTCCCACGGGTAAAGGTCAAACCGTTGGAGGACGCCTGCGACATGCTGGGGCCGCCCGAGCAAGTGGTCGCCTCGATCCTCATGCACATGATGGGCGACCTGACCGGACGCGCGATGCTGGTCTTCCCCGAGCGTGCCGCGCTGGTCCTGTGCGACTTTTTCTTCCGCCGGGAGCGGGGCACCACCACCACCTTCGGTGAAATGGAGCAATCCAGTCTGAAGGAAGCGGGAAATATTCTCGCCAGTGCATACCTGAATGCACTCAGCGACTTCCTGGGCATGATGCTGGTGCCCTCGGTGCCCAGCCTGGTGATCGACCTCAGCGGCGCCGTTCTGACTTCGGCTCACCTGAATTTCGGGCATGACCGGGAGTATGCCTTCTGTGTCGAGACCGCCTTCCGGATCGAAGGCTCTCCCGAGCCCATGGCGGGACATTTTCTGCTGCTGCCCGACGTGGCCTCCCTCCGTTCTATTTTCGACGCCATCCGCATCCCCTAACGACGATGCCGGCTCCCGCGCTGT
>DATBSM010000160.1:0-4965 GCA_036559785.1 Gemmatimonadales bacterium | reverse complement strand
TCTCCTCCAGCCGTTGCCTGGCCGCGGCTGGCGTCCGCGCCGCACCGGCCAGCAGCAGCATCTCGACGCCGAGGGCGTAAGTGACCTCCATCAGGTCCTCCGGGCCCTCGCCTCGGAGCGCTTCGATGGCCTCCTCGACCTCCAGCGCGTTGCCACAGGCTCGGCCCAGCGGGCGATCCATGGCGGTGAGCAGGGCTACCGTCGGGCAGCCGTGTGCCTGGCCAAGACCAATCATCGTTTGCGCCAGCTCCAGGGCGCGCTTGGGCTCCGGAAGAAACGCCCCGCTTCCGGTCTTCACGTCGAGCACCAAGCCGTTGAGACCCTCAGCCAGCTTCTTGGACATGATGCTGGCTGCAATCAGGGGGATTGATTCCACGGTGCCGGTTACGTCGCGCAGCGCGTAGAGCCGCTTGTCTGCGGGAGCGATCTCGGGTGTCTGGCCGATCATGGCGCAGCCCAGCCGTTCGATCTGCGCCCGGGTCTCTGCCAGGGTCAACGAGGTCCTGAACCCGGCGATGGATTCCAGCTTGTCGAGGGTTCCGCCGGTATGGCCCAGACCACGGCCAGACATCATGGGAACCGCCACCCCGCAGCTCGCCACCATGGGCGCGAGGAGGAGCGACACCTTGTCCCCAACCCCGCCCGTCGAGTGCTTGTCCACCCGTGGCTGGGCGAATCCGTCAAACCGAAGCCGGTCGCCCGACTCGAGCATGGCGTCGGTGAGGGCGGCCAGCTCTTCCGCCGCCAGCCCGCGCCAGACAACCGCCATCAGGAGGGCGGACATCTGGTAATCCGGCACCCGGCCGGCCGTATAGTCGCGGATCAGCTCGCTCCATTCCGCCGGCTTGAGTGCGTGGCCGTCCCGCTTGTGTCCGATCAGTGACGGGATAACCATTCTGAACCTTTCCCGGAGCGAACGATCAGGTGCTCAAGCGACTCTGGAATATCGCCCTGGTGCTCGGCGCGCTGGCGAGCGCCACCACGGCACTCAAGGCCCAGGACGCTGTCGATCATGTAGCCATGGGTGTGGCCGCCAACGAGGCGCATGACCTCAAGACGGCCTTGCGACACTTTCAGGCCGCGCTGGAACAGGACACCTCCAGCTATGAGGCCAACTGGCGAGGGGCGCTGACCCTACTCGACCTCGGCGAGCAGACTCCCGACTCGTCGAAGAATAGCCAACGGGACTCGCTGTATTCACTGGCCGAGCGGTACGCCACCCGGGCGGTGGCGGCGAACCCAGAAGGTGCCGATGGCCACTTCGCGCTGGCCGCCGCCATCGGCCGCGCTTCCCTGGACCTGGGGACCGAGGCGCGCATCCGCCAGGCCAAGGTCATCCGCGCCGAGGCGCTGCGGACTATCCAGCTCAACCCAAAGCACGACGGCGCCTACCATATCCTGGGCCGCTGGAACGCGGAGATCATGCGTCTCTCCGGCCTCAGCCGCTTCTTCGCCCGGAACTTTCTGGGCGCCGGGATCTTCAAGGAGGCCTCGTGGAAGAATGCGATCGCCAACATGCAGAAGGCGGTCGCGCTGGACCCCGGACGAATCTACCACCACCTGGAGCTCGCCCGAATCTATGCCGACCGGAAACGTCCCGTGGATGCGGAGATCCAGCTGCACGCGGTGGACTCGCTGCCGGCACGTGAGGTGATGGACTCGGTGTACAAGCGGCAAGGGGCGGAGCTCCAGCGGAGAGTGGCGAAGCGTTGAGGGCGGGCCGCCCCGCTGTCCTCAAGTATTCGTCAGTTCAGCCGAGACTTGCTCCGTCACGATTAGACGGAGGACGCAGTGCCGGAAAAGAGCTCTCCAGGGGGCGTACGAGAGGCGAGGCTGAAGGCGGATTGCCCCGAGGAGTATCCGGGACTGACTCCCGGCGTCTGGATTCCGGCCACTGAACTGGCGCAGAAACTGATCGAGCGCGCGCACTCTCGCCGGCGGGAAGGGCGGCACACCCGTACGTTCGACCCCACCCATTTCGAGTTCCGCGGCGGATCCGAGAAACCCCGGCGAGGCGGTACACGCACCAGAAAGACCGACCCCCCGCCGATCGCCGAGGAACGGCCAACCGCAATCCAACCCCCGCCTGCTCCATAGCCTTCACACGACGCCGTGTTGACGCGCCGCCTGGATAGGGCGACTGTGAAGGATGAAGGCACCGCGATGGTAGACTACCCCCCCGGCTGGACCTGCGAACGCACCCTGCTCCGCCTGGAGTACTATCTGCTCGGCACTCTGCCCCGCGAGGAGTCACTCGCCATCGCCGAGCACCTGGAGGCGTGCGAGGGGTGCCCGATGCATCTCGAGCTCCACCGCCTGACAGTTACCACACGTCGTGGCTGACCAGATCGTCGCCTTTGCGGGGAGTCTCCGGCGTGGCTCCTACAACCGGGCCCTGACCCATGCGGCTAAGGAGCTCGCCCCGGAGGGCATGAACATCGAGCTGATAGAGATCGGCGACCTCCCGTTTTACAACGCCGACGTGGAGGCGGAAGGCGACCCTCCCAGTGTGGCCGCGTTCAAGGCGGCTCTCCGGCAGGCCAATGGGATCCTCATCGCCACTCCCGAGTACAACCAAGGCATCCCCGCCGTGCTGACGAATGCGATCGACTGGGGATCCCGGCTACCCGGCCACTCACCATTGATGGGGAAACCCGTCGCGATCATGGGTGCCTCGCCCAGCCAGATCGGGACCGCCCGGGCCCAGGTCCATCTCCGGCAGGTGCTCGGCCACGTGCGGGCGCACGTCCTCCCACCGCCCGAGCTCCTGATTGTCAGGGCCCACGAGCGATTCGACGGCGGGCGGCTCAAGGACGAGGCCACCCGCCGAGTTCTCGCCGACCTGTTGACGCGCTTCGGCCGCTGGATTGGACGCGAGCGCGCTGCCGCCAGGGCCGAGCAGCTCTAGGCGGCACGCTCCACGGCTCCGAACGCACCACGTATCCGGGCGAGGTGGTGGTAGGCGTGCCGGACGGCATGATCCTCGAGCATGAACTGACACGTGAGCGGGGCATCGGCGTTGAGCGACACCGGGGCGGCTCGATCGAGCTCCTCGTCGCTGAGAGTCCGGATCGCGGCCGCGGCTGCCGTACTGTTGCGCCGAAGCAGATCCAGCGCCGCCTCTCTGCTGACAGTATCGTACTCCTCGGCGTGCCGGGCATTCATCTCGTGAACGTCATCCCAGCTCACTCCCGCCACCGGCTTCCCTCCCGCCAGCAGCTGAGCCAACTGGATCTCGAGCGGGTACATGGTGGCAACGTGATGCACGACGACGCCGACCTTGCGCCCGTCCTTCGGAATCCGGGTGTGCCATTGCGCGTCCGTGAGGCCGCTGGCGAAGGCGGCGAGGGCCCGGGCCCCCTGCTCGAGACGATCGGCTAGGGCGTCAGTACGTTCGCTCATTGTTCCCCTCTGGCTGATGGATGGCTGCCCGATTGCAGCGAGCCTCATTCTGCCTTGGGGGGGTGATTCCGCCAATGACCAATCGTCCCTACTTCCTGCTCCGGCGTCCCGGCTCGACGCGCCTCTCGCCACGCGCCCGGAGCCACGCCGGTCGCCTTCTTGAATGCCCGGCTGAACGCGGCCTCGGAATCGTACCCCACGTCCCGGCCGATGACAGCGACCTTAGCATCACCCTGGGCCAGGAGATTGGCGGCGACCTGCATCCGCCAGAGCGTCAGGTACTGCATCGGAGGCTGGCCCACTACCTCCGCGAATCTCCTGGCCAGATTGGACCTGGACGCGGCCGCTTCCGCCGCCAGCTCGGCCAGAGTCCAGGGATGGCCGGGCCGCTCATGGATCAGCGCCAATACCCGCCCGACCGTCTCGTCGCGGAGGCCGGCGACCCAGCCGGTCTGTCCCGGCGGGAGCTCTTCCAGGTAGCGGCGCAGCAACTCGATGAACATCAACTCGGCCAGCCGGGTGAGGACGCTCTCGGCTCCGGGCCGTCCCAGCTGGGACTCTGCGGTCACCTGTCGGGCAAAGCCGTCGAGCCAGGCGCTGGACATCTTGCGCATGTGCAACAGGCGGGGGAGCGACGCGAGCAGCGGGTTGAACGGCCGGCGGTCGCAGCCCAGGAAACCACAGACGAATGTTGCTGCCGGGGGACCGTCACCACCCATTACGACGGTTTGGGGATACCGCTTGGGGAAGCTGGTGGTGACGCCGGGAGCGCAGAGGTCTCGCCCACTCGACATCACGTTGGGGTCACCATGAGGAAAGACGATCACATCGCCGGGAAGGAGCTCGACCGGCTCCTCGCCGATCAGCCGCACAAAACAGTGGCCGCCGGTAAGAATATGATATGAGATCAGGTGCTCTGAAGTAGGAAGGATCTGGGGTTGGAGCTCACTGGCGGGCGCGGATTCCACGATCCAGGGCTCCGCCGCCTCGACGGCGTAGAAGTAGGCGCCATCGAGGCGGACAACGCGGAGTAGGTCTGAGAGCGGGTCTATCGGAAATCCGGACGGGGAGCGGTGGCTATCCCGATGCCGGGCCCCCTGCGGCCGCCTCCACACCTGCCTCCGCCACGCGCTACCATGGTTCCGCCGCGGACAGCGGGCAGCTCACCGGGCTCGTCCGGACCGGCCGACGGGCCGCTGCTTACTGGAATCAGAGTCACGGTCCTTCCGGGCAGGAGCTCCCGATCGTTGTTCGAGATCGGTGTGGGGCTGACGGGCTGGGCCACCCGCTCCGCGGCCACGATCGGGGTTGCCGCCATTACCGCGTGTCTGACCGTGGGCTGGCGAGTGGGCAGTCGAACGGTTCGGCGTTGGGGATGGACCCGCCGCATCTCCACCGGGGACGCGACCTCGACCTGAGCGCTCTGGGGCACGAGGGTAAGGTCGCGCGGCGGACGAGAGCGTGCCCTTTGCTCGCTTACTCCGGATCCGCAGCCGGAGACGACTGCCACCAAGGCCGCGAGCGGGAGCAATGAGACGGTACGCATGAATCCTCCAGGGACGG
>DATBSM010000159.1:0-16142 GCA_036559785.1 Gemmatimonadales bacterium | reverse complement strand
TGCTGAGGGCGGTCAGGGCAGCGATGGTGGCGAGATACATGTGGATTCTCCCTGGGGTTAGCGCGGATGCCCGCGGAGGGCGTCCCTGGTTTCGAGTGCTATCGAGAGTGCCGTGTCCGGATCGGCGGCAAGGCAATTCAGGTGGCCCATCTTCCGGCCTGGCCGCGCCTCGCTCTTGCCATAAAGATGGAGTCGCACGCCGGGCCGTTTCAACGCCTCATCCCAGCGTGGCTCTCCGCCCGACCACAGATCGCCGAGCAGGTTGACCATTGCAACCGGGGACAACAGCCAGGGCCGGGCCAATGGGAGTCCGCACAGTGTGCGAAGCTGCTGCTCGAACTGATCGGCAGAGCAGGCATCCATGGTGTAGTGTCCGCTGTTGTGCGGCCTCGGCGCCATCTCGTTGACCATCAGCTGCCCGCCGTTCGCCACGAACAGCTCCACTCCAAGCACCCCAACATAGGACATCTCATCAGCCACCCGAGTGGCCAGCTCTCGCGCCTGCTGGGCCAGACCCTCGGAGATTCGCGCCGGCACCACTGAGGTTTCGAGGATCCCGTCACGGTGACGGTTCTCCGCAACCGGGAAGGTGGCCACGTCGCCGTCAGCGCCTCTGGCCACGATCACCGAGAGCTCGCACTCCAGGTCGAGGCGAGCCTCGAGGACGCAGGGAACGTCGCCGAAGCGCTCGAACGCGCGCACCGCGTCCTCCTCAGTTTCGGCGGTAGCCTGGCCCTTTCCGTCGTATCCCAGCCGGCTCGTCTTGAGCAGGGCAGGCCGCGGGATCGAGCCCAACGCGGCGAGGAGCTCGCCCCTGTTCCGCACCACGCGAAATGGAGCGGTGGCGAACCCGTGGCTTTGTAGAAAGCCCTTTTCGGCGCCGCGGTCCTGGGTGATGGCAACCGATTCGACTGGCGGGCGAACCAGGGAGGATTGGGCGAGCCGCTCGAGTGTAGCGGCGGGGACGTTCTCGAACTCGGTGGTGACCGCGGCGCAACGGGCCGAGAGCTCGGCCAGGGCGGGCTCGGCGTCGTAGGGCGCGCGGATGTGATAGTCCGCCACGGCGCCCGCGGGACTCTGCGGGTCCGGATCGAGCACCACGACTTGGTAACCCATGGTGCGGGCCTGCAAGGTGAACATCCTGCCCAACTGTCCGCCGCCGACGACGCCGACAGTGGCGCCGGGAAGGATCACGAGGGCTCCGGAAGCTTCAGGTCCAGCACCCTTCGTTCCTGGGTACGGCGGAACTCATCCAGCCGGTCGCTCAGATCGGTGTCGTTCAGCGCCAGGATGGCCACGGCATAGAGTCCGGCGTTGCCGGCACCGGCGGTGCCGATAGCGAAGGTGGCCACCGGTATCCCGGCCGGCATCTGGACGATCGAGAGGAGTGAATCGAGTCCCTGCAGATGCTTGGTGGGGATGGGCACACCGAGCACGGGAAGAGTCGTCTTGGCCGCCAGCATGCCGGGAAGATGGGCTGCTCCTCCGGCTCCGGCGATGATACAACGCAGCCCTCGCCCGGCCGCGTCCTCCGCATATCGGTAGAGCTGGTCCGGCGTGCGATGGGCCGACACGACCCTGGCCTCATGGGCCACGCCGAACTCCGTCAGCCGGCGGGCGGCGTGCTGCATGATTTCCCAATCGGAGTCGCTGCCCATCACGATGCCCACCTGTGGCTCTGTCATCGGTATCCTCGGACGGGGGCAGCCGGTGGCTTAGACAGTGGCGCGGGTGCGGTCCATGGTGCCTCGGGCTGCCAGAGCGGCCTGTGCCGCCGCCAGCCGTGCAATAGGCACCCGGAAGGGAGAGCAGGAGACGTAGTTCATGCCCAGCCGGTCGCAGAAGGCCACCGCCGCCGGTTCGCCGCCATGCTCGCCGCAGATGCCGAGCTTGAGATCGGGACGGGTACGCCGACCGAGGTCGCACGCCATCGCGATGAGCTTGCCGACGCCAGCCTGATCCAGCACCTGGAAGGGATCGTCCTCGATCACTCCGTGCTCCAGATAGTAGGGGAGAAATTTGCCGGCGTCGTCGCGGGAAAGTCCCCACGTCGTCTGGGTGAGGTCGTTGGTGCCGAAGGAGAAGAACTGCGCCTCCCGGGCGATCTCATCCGCGGTCAGCGCCGCTCGGGGCAGTTCGATCATCGTCCCCAGGAGGTAGGGGACGGTGATCTGGCGCTCCTGAAAGACCTCTTCCGCCACCTGCCGCACGATGAGCGCCTGCTTTCGGAACTCCACGACGCTGGCCGTCAGCGGGATCATCACCTCGGGCATCACCCGTCCCTTCCTGGCAGCGACGGTGCAGGCGGCCTCGAAGATGGCCCGTACCTGCATCTCCGTGATCTCAGGATAGATGATGCCGAGCCGGCAGCCCCGGAGACCGAGCATCGGGTTCACCTCGTGCAGCCGCTCCACGATGACCCGGAGCGCGGCCGGCTCTATTTTGAGCTCCTTGGCCAGTGCCTCGATCTCGGCCGGCTCCTGGGGCAGGAATTCATGCAGTGGCGGGTCCAGGAGGCGAATGGTGACCGGGTAGCCCTCCATGGCGCGGAAGATGGCCTCGAAGTCGCCGCGCTGCATGGGAAGCAGCTTGGCCAGGGCGCGCTTTCGCCCGGGGATGTCCTGGGCTACGATCATCTCCCGCATGGCCAGGAGCCTGTCACCGGTAAAAAACATATGCTCGGTGCGGCAGAGGCCGATGCCTTCGGCGCCAAAATCACGGCCGCGATGAGCATCAGCCGGGGTATCGGCGTTCACCCGCACGCGGAGCTGCATAATCCGGTCGGCCCACTTCATGACCCGATTAAAGTTCCCGCTCAGCTCGGGAGCAATCAGCGCGGCCTGTCCGGCGAAGACCTTTCCGCTGCTCCCATCCACCGTAATCCAGTCGCCCTCGCCCACGCTGCGCCCATTTACCGAGAAGCGGTTGGTCTTCTCGTCCACCGTCAGTCCTTGAGCCCCGGCCACGCAGGGCTTGCCCATCCCGCGGGCTACCACCGCCGCGTGGGACGTCATGCCGCCGCGAGCCGTGAGGATGGCCTTGGCTGTCACCATGCCATGAAAGTCATCCGGCGAGGTCTCCCGGCGCACCAGGATCACGGCCTGTCCGGCTCGGCCCAGCCGCTCTGCCTGGTCGGCGTCGAAGACCACCGTGCCACAGGCAGCGCCGGGGGAAGCCGGAAGGCCGGTGGTGAGCAGATCGAGCTTGCTGTGCGGATCGATGGTGGGATGGAGGAGCTGGTTCAAGTCGTTGGGCGGGATTCGGGCGACTGCCTCCTGCTCCGAGATGAGCCCCTCGTCCACCATGTCGCAGGCGATGCGGACCGCGGCATGCCCGGAGCGCTGGCCGCGTCGAGTCTGCAGCATGTAGAGATTGCCGCGCTCGATCGTGAACTCCATGTCCTGCACGTCGCGGAAATGGCGCTCCAGGGTGCGAGCGAGCCGTTCCAGCTCCTGGTAGGCATGCGGAAGTCGTTCCTTCAGCTGATCGATGGGGAGCGGGGTACGGCTGCCGGACACCACGTCCTCGCCCTGGGCATTGAGCAGGAACTCACCATAGAGCCGCTGCTCGCCGGTCGAGGGGTCGCGGCTGAAGGTGACCCCGGTTCCCGAATCTTCACCCAGGTTGCCGAAGACCATGGCGACAATGTTGACCGCCGTGCCCATTGAATCCGGGATGTCGTGCAGCTTTCGGTAGTCGATGGCCCGGCGGGTATTCCAGCTCTCGAACACCGCTGCGATTGCACCCCAAAGCTGGTCCAACGGCTCGGTGGGGAAGTCCCGGCCGGACTCGCTGCGAACCTGCTCCTTGAACCGCCGGACGATTGCCTGCATTTCCTCCACCGGCAGATCGATGTCGCGCTCGATGCCGCAGCGCTGCTTGTGCTCCTCCAGGATCCGCTCGAATGGCTTCTTCGACAGCTCGAACACGACCGTGCCGTACATCTGCACGAAGCGGCGATAGGAGTCCCAGGCAAATCGCGGATTTCCGCTCAGCCGGGCGAGCCCTTCAACTGTGATGTCGTTCAGGCCCAGGTTCAGAATGGTCTCCATCATTCCGGGCATGGACACGGCCGCCCCCGACCGCACCGACACGAGCAGCGGATTCTCCCCGTCGCCCAGGTGCTTGCCGGTGGCGGTCTCGAGCCTCTGCAAGCCGTTTTCAACCTGGGCTTGCAGCCGCTTGGGAAACTGATGGCTTTCGAGGTAATGGAGGCAGAGATTGCTGGCGATGGTAAAGCCGGGAGGAACGGGAATGCCGATGGTCGTCATCTCGGCGAGACCGGCTCCCTTCCCGCCGAGGACATCCTTCATGGCGGCCGTGCCGTCAGCGCGACCCTGTCCGAAGAAGTAGACCAGGGGCTGGGTGTACGGGCCGCTCATGCGGTGGTGGGGATGAGCGGAGTATTGCGCCGCAGCTGAACCAGCTGTTCCGGAGTCCTGGTCGGGTACTCACCCGAGAAGCAAGCGTGGCAGTACCCGGTGTCGTTGCCCGCCGCCGCCAGCATCCCGTCCAGCGACAGATATCCGAGCGTGTCCACCCCCAGGAACTGTCGGATCTCCTCGACCGAGTGCGTTGCCCCGATCAATTCCGCCCGGGTCGGCGTGTCGATCCCGTAGTGGCAGGGACCGGTGATCGGTGGCGACCCGAGCCGCAGGTGGACCTCCCGGGCACCCGCGCCCCGGATCATCTGCACCAGCTCCTTGCTGGTGTTGCCCCGGACCAGGCTGTCGTCCACCACCACCACCGATTTGCCTTCGATGACTTCGCGCACCGGGTTGAACTTGATCTTTACCTTCGCCACCCGGAGCGCCTGGGTCGGGTTGATGAAGGTGCGGCCGACATAGTGGTTCCGGATCAGGCCGTACTCCAGTTTGATGCCGGACGCCTCCGAAAATCCGAGCGCCATGGCATTGGAGCTGTCGGGCACGGCAAACACCACCTCGCCGCCGGGAGCGGGCTGCTCCCGTCCGAGCTGCCGCCCCAGCTCGCGGCGCACTCGATCCACCGACTTGCCGAACACGATACTGTCCGGCCGGGCAAAGTAGACCAGCTCGAAGACGCATCGGCTCATGGGACGAGGAGCAAGCCGGGGCAGGTGGGTTACCTCTCCATCCTCGATCCGGATAAAGTCCCCCGGCCGAAGCTCACAGTGGAAAGAGGCGCCGATCAGGTCCAGGGCACAGGTCTCCGAGGCCACCACAATGCCGCTGCCGAGGCGCCCGATGACGAGCGGGCGGAAGCCACGGCTGTCGACCACGGCATACATCGTCCGGCCGACCGTAATCACCAGGCTGTAAGCCCCGTCCACCTGTTCCAGCGCCTCCCGGATCTGGTCTTCGACGGTTGCGGCTTCGGAGCGTGCGATCAGATGGACCAGCACTTCGGTGTCGCTGGAGCCGGTGAAGATTGCCCCCCGGGATACCAGCTCATGCTTGATGACGCCGGCATTGATCAGGTTGCCGTTATGGGCTATGGCGAGCGGGCCGCACCGGGTGTTCACGTTGCAGGGCTGGGCGTTGGCCAGCACCGTGCTGCCGGTGGTCGAGTAGCGGGTGTGGCCTACTGCGACGTCGCCCGGCAGGGAAGCCAGCGTCTCGTCGTCGAAGTTCTCCGAAACCAGGCCCATACCGCGGTGCGACCGGGCGGTGCCGTCCTGGTCTATGGCGACAATCCCGGCACTCTCCTGCCCCCGGTGCTGCAGGGCGTAGAGACCGAGATAAGTGAGCCGGGCCGCGTCGGAGATCCCGGAAACGCCGATAATGCCACACATGCTTACTCTCCTACCGCTCGATCCACGTCGGGGTGCTGCATTCGCCTGGGAATTGCTTCTGAATAGATCCTGCGAAGGGCTTCGGTGCTCCAGGATAACAACTGAGACCCCACCTGTAGTTCCAGAGTACCGGCTCTTTCCACCCTGCCGGCGTGAAACACCGGCACTCGGTGCTCGTTGGCCAGCCCGATGAGGCGGCGAGACTGGGGTGGGGCACAGGTGACGACGGCGCGGGCGCCGTCCTCGCCATAGAGCAGGCCTTCGATCGGGACGTCCGGGGCGTAGCCAGTAAGATCGAGGCTGGCGCCCAGACTGCCCGGTACATACGGACCACCCATGGCGGCCTCGGCCAGGGTTACCGCCAAGCCGCCCTCCGAGCAGTCGTGGGCCGATCGAAGCAGGTGCTGCTCGGCGGCCGCCACCAGGAAGCGCTGTAGCTGTACCTCCGCCTCGAGATCGACCGCCGGGGGATCTCCTCCGACAAAATCGCACACCTCGGCCCAGTAGGCCGACCCTCCCAGAATGCCGCTGGTATCCCCGATGATAAACACTTCATCTTGAGGCGAGTCGAAATAACTTCCCACCCGATCCTCCACCCGGGACAGCAGCCCCACCATGCCAATGGTGGGCGTGGGGTCGATGGCGCCAGTGGGACTCTCATTGTAGAACGACACGTTCCCGCCGGTGACCGGCGTGTCGAAGGCGCGGCACGCATCCGCAATGCCCCGGGCGGCCTCCCGGAACTGGAAGAACACCTCCGGCTTTTCCGGGTTGCCGAAGTTCAAGCAATCGGTGATGCCCAGCGGCCGGGCGCCAGTGCAGGCCAGGTTACGGGCTGCCTCTGCCACGGCGGCCTTCCCGCCCTCATAGGGATCCAGCGCCACCAGGCGGCTGTTGCAGTCCACCGTCATTGCCAGGCCGAACCGGGCGCCAGGCACCCGGATGACGCCCGCGTCGGAGCCCGGCGGCAGCACGGTGGAAGCCTGCACGGTCGAGTCGTACTGCTCGTACACCCAACGCTTGCTCGCGATGTTGGGATGGTCGAGCAGCAGCTCGAGCGCTCCTTCGGTGTCAACCACCGGAGGCCCCGCGTCGACCGACGCCCGGCGTGCCCTGGCCTCCTCGCTCTCCTCCGCCTCCGGGTAATAGATCGGGCAATCCTCGACCAGGCGCTGACCCGGAATGGCGGCCACCGTCTGGCCGTGGTGGCGCACCCGAAAAATCCCATCGTCGGTAACATGACCGATCGGCGTAGCGCTGAGCTCCCACTTGGCGCAGACCGCCTGGATCTCCGGCACCCGGCCGGGCTCGGCAACGATGAGCATCCGCTCCTGTGATTCGGAGAGCAGGATCTCGTAAGGAGTCATCCCCGGCTCGCGGGTGGGCACCAGCCCGGTGTCGATCTCCACCCCGACTCCGCCGCGAGCGGCCATCTCGGCCGACGAGCTCGTGAGACCCGCGGCACCCATGTCCTGGATGGCGACGATAAGGCCCGACGTGATCAGCTCCAGGCTCGCCTCGAGCAGGAGCTTCTCGGTGAAGGGATCGCCCACCTGAACCTGGGGCCGGCGAGCCTCGCTCTTCTCCGATAGCTCCTCCGAGGCGAAGCTGGCGCCGTGGATCCCGTCCCGGCCAGTCCGCGCCCCCACCGCGAGGAGTACGTTGCCCACGCCATGCGCGGCTGCCCGGATGAGGTCGCTTTCCCTGAGAAGTCCGACGCACATGGCGTTGACCAGAGGATTCCCGCTGTATCCCGCCGCGAAGTTCACCTCGCCGCCCAACGTCGGAACGCCGACGCAGTTGCCGTAGTCGCCGACTCCGCGCACAACCCCGGCGAACAGATACCGGCTGCGAGGCTCCTCCAGCGGTCCGAATCGGAGACTGTTGAGCACCGCCACCGGCCGAGCGCCCATGGTGAAGACATCACGCAGGATGCCGCCCACCCCCGTGGCCGCGCCCTGGTAGGGCTCAACCGCGGACGGGTGATTATGGGATTCGATCTTGAAGGCGACCGCCCAGCCTTCAGGGAGCCGGAGCACGCCCGCGTTCTCACCCGGCCCTTGAACCACTTGGGGGCCGGTGGTGGGGAATGTCTTCAGAACCGGCTTTGAATGCTTGTACGAGCAGTGCTCCGACCATAGTGCCGAAAACACCCCCAGCTCGGTGAACGTGGGAGTCCGGCCGAGCAACTCGACGATGCGCCCGTACTCGCCCGCGTTCAGGTTGTGCTCCCGAATGAGGTCCGGGGTCACCGCAGGCTCACCTGGAAGCGAAATTGCCTCGAGGCCGGTGCTGGCCACGCTCGAACCGGTCACCGGGGTGTCCTCAGCGGGGACTTCCCGGCCCGCGCGACGTCATGCCGCGGGGGGTGTCACGGAAAGTTGATAGCGCATCGGCGAGGACCCGGGTCATCACGTTGGGATGATCCTCCTTGGCTACCGCCTCGAGCTCGCCGGCATCGAGCCACATGCCGCCGCAGTGGGGGCAGGTCTCGATGGTGACCCCGTGGTACTCGCTGCTGGCGAGGTCGTACCCGTCCTTCGGGCATTTCATGAAATGGGACTTCCGCTCCACCTCCAGGCTAGCCGCGGTTGCCCGCTCTCTCTGCTTGCGCAGCAGCTCGGCGTCCTCTTTGGCGAAGTACTCGCTCTCGTTACGGCTTGGCTTCTCCGGCTTCATTGCTCTCTGCCCTCAGCTGGAGCTCTCCTGGTGGGAGCTGATCATGGAGGTGAAGAATCCGCTGCCGCCGGTCAGGCCGAGCAGACGATCGGCAGCGCGTTCCGGGTGAGGCATGATGCCCACGACATTCCCACCTGCGTTGCAGATGCCCGCGATGTGATTGGCAGATCCGTTTGGGTTGGGCTGGAACGGCGAGCGCTCGGTTGCCGCCACGTAGCGCAGTACCACTCGCCCCTCGGCCTCAAGCATACGGAGGGTGTCTTCGGCCGCGGCGAACCGGCCGTCGCCGTGGGCTACCGGAAGTCGCAACCGCTCCTCCGGCTCGTAGTCACAGGTGAAGGCGGTGTCGATCTGCTCGACGACGACGTCCACCGGCTTGGAGACGAAGCTCAGGCCCGCGTTCCGCATGAGGGCTCCGGGCAGGAGATGACTCTCGCACAGGATCTGAAAGCCGTTGCAGATGCCGAGCACCGGGCCGCCGGCCGCGGCGTAGCGCTGCACCGCCTGCATGACCGGGCTGAACCTGGCGATGGCACCGGAGCGAAGGTAGTCGCCGTAGCTGAACCCGCCGGGCAGCACCACGACGTCGGCCCCACGAAGATCGGTGTCGCGGTGCCAGACGAAATAGGCATCCGCTCCAACGCTTTCGGCCGCGCGCAGCGTGTCGAAGTCGCAGTTGCTGCCGGGAAATCGAACGACCGCCACCCGGGGCATCAGTCGGTCTCCACGTCCAGGAGGTAATCCTCGGTGACGGGGTTGGCCAGGAGCTTGTCGCACATCAGCCGGGCCCGCGCCTCGGCCTCGTCCCGGGAGGCTGCGCTGACGTCGAGCTCGATGGCCCGGCCGATCCGGACCTCTCCGGCCTCCTCGAAACCCAGCGCGGCCAGGGCGTGCTCGACTGCCTGGCCTTGAGGGTCGAGGAGACCGGACCGGGGCATCACCCGCACATGTACGCGGAATGTCATTGGTCATTCTCCTGCCGGCGGTCGGCCCACCGGCCGCGGCGCTCGTGGGAGAGCGGAGGTGGCAACGTCGGGTCGTGGACATCGGCCAGCCGCTCGTCCACCCGCTCCTCCACGACAGAGACGGGCTCGGGGCGCTCCATGAGGCCCAGGACGGTGGCGCGAACGATGCCGAACGCGACGTAGAACAAACCTAAGGGGAACAGGAAGTACTCGGGGAAGGTCAGGCCGCCGACCAGGATGACGAGGTGCACGACGAGCCCGAAGATGCCTTTGCGGCTGTGCACCCCGATCGGTGGAAACTTCGGATACTTGACGTTGCTCACCATCAGGACGGCCAGCAGCAGCATGAGCACCACCAGGCCCTCGTGCTGCAGATCTAGGTACGCCAGGGAAGCGCGGTACCAGTTGGTCTGGCTGAACGGGTAGTAGACGGCGAGGGTCATTCCGGCCGAGGGCGACGGGAGCCCGGTAAACCACCCGCTGGGCGGCTTGCCGGCGGACAGGACGTTGAAGCGCGCCAGGCGGAGCGCTACAGCCACGACGTAGATATAGCAAAGGATCCAGGCGAAGCGGCCGGCGTTGGAGAAGTCGAGAAAGTACATCAGCAGGGCAGGCGCCACGCCGAACGAAATGACGTCGACCAGGGAGTCGAGCTCGGCGCCAAACCGGGTGCCCGTGCCCGACAGCCGGGCGACTCTGCCATCCAGCATGTCGAGGATGCCCGCAAACACGATGAACCAGCCGGCCCAGCGGAAATTGCCGTTGAAGGCCGAGACGATCGCCCAGAACCCGAAGAAGAGGTTGCCGAGGGTAAACGCGCTGGGCATGACGACCACGACCTGGCGCATCGAGGGGCGCCGGAGTCCCTCGCGCCGTTGTCTTAGATCCATTCGGCCACCACGGTTGCTGCTGCCTTGGTTGTGTCGCCCGGTTTCACCAGGAATTTCACTCGCTCGCAGGGCAGAAACAGATCCACTCGCGACCCGAAGCGGATCATGCCCAGGCGATCGCCCTGCTGAACCGGCGTCCCCACCTTGTGATCGGTCACGATTCTCCGGGCGATGAGGCCGGCGATCTGGCGGATCAGCACCTTGCCTCGAGGCGTGGTGAGACCGACCGAAGACTGTTCGTTGTCGAGGCTCGACTTCTCGGTCCCCGCGTGGCCGAACTTGCCCGGATTGTAGTGGCGGTATCCGACGGTGCCCTCAGTCGGGTACCGATTGACATGGACATCGAAAACGTTCATGAAGATCGAGAGGCGGCACGAGCGACCCGCCATGAATGAAGGCTCATCGGTCTCGACCAGGCTCACCACCTTGCCATCCGCCGGAGCCAGGATCAGGCGGTCGCCCCGTTTCCCTGAGCGCACCGGGTCACGAAAGAAGGCGACAACCCAGACCGCCAGCACGACCCAGAGGGCGCATGCGATCCAGAGAACCCGTGAGTCGAAGCGGAGCGCGGCGAGTATGAGGCCCAGCGCGATCAACCAGGCTCCGACGATGAACCAGAGTCCTTCGGGGGCAGTACGCATTACAGATCACGCTCCAGATTGCGTCCGGTCAGCAACTTGTAGGCCTCGAGGTATCGGCGGCTCGTTGCCTCGACCACCTCGGACGGGAGCGTTGGCGGTGGGGCCTCGCCGTCCCAGCTTCCCGCTGCCTTGAGGGAGGCGAGATAGTCTCGCAGCGGTTGCTTGTCGAAGCTGGCCTGCGGGTGGCCCGGGGCGTATCGGTCGGCCGGCCAGAAGCGGGAGGAGTCCGGGGTTAGGATCTCGTCGATCACGCGCAGGGTGCCCTCCGCGTCGGTCCCGAACTCGAACTTGGTGTCGGCGATGATGATCCCGCGAGACGCGGCGTGATCGCGCCCCGCCTGGTAGAGCGCCAAGCTGGCCTGCCGAAGTCTGGCGGTTAAAACCGGACCGAGCTCCTGGGCCACCGCGTCGACGGTGACGTTGATATCGTGCCCTGATTCCGCCTTGGTAGCCGGCGAGAAGAGCAGCGGATCCAGCCGCGCGCTTTCAGCCAGGCCGGGTGCGAGCGGCTCTCCAGCCAACGTGCCTCGGCTCCGGTATTCCGCCCAGGCCGATCCTGAGAGATAACCGCGAACGACACATTCGAAGGGCACCGGCTCAGCCCTGCGAACCAGCATCGCCCGGCCGGCAATCTGCTCCTCCAGCCCTTCGAGCCGCGGTACCTGCTCCAGGATTTCTCTGGCTCGGGCCGTGACGTAGTGCGAGGGGAACACGTCGGCCAGGAGCTCGAACCAGAAGGCACTGATTTGGGTGAGCACCGCCCCCTTCCGGGGGATCGGCTCACGCATGACCACGTCGAAGGCGCTCACCCGGTCGCTGGCCACCACCAGCAGATGGCCGGTATCTACCTCGTACACCTCGCGCACCTTCCCCCGGCGTAGTAAGGGGAGCGGCAGCCGGCTCTCAGTCAGCGTGGTATCGCTGCGGGCCGCGCCGGTCTTCATACCTTCACCTCAGCGGGCTCGGCTTCAGCGGCGAGTGGGCGCGCACGTTTGAGGAGAGGCAGGAGGTATTCCTCGATGAACTCGCCCACCTGGTGGGCGGCTCGTCCGGTGTAGTTGTCGGGCTCCAGCTCCGCCTGGAGCGCGGCCGTCGGAACTCCGCGGAAGGCGGGATCGGAGCCGAGCCGCTCGAGCAGGGTGTTGGGCTCTCCCCGGCTCACCGCGTCCGCCACCGCGAGGCTGTGCTTCCGGACTACCTCGTGCAGTGCCTGCCGGTCGCCGCCGGCCGCGGTCCCGAGCATCAGCCACCGCTCAGTAGCCATGAACGGCATCTGTTCGTCTACGTGGCGCCGAATAGTGTCTTCCCGCACCTCGAGGCCCGCCGCAATGTTGGTGGCAAGCACCAGGATGGCGTCGGTGCCGAGAAATCCCTCGGGGAGGGTCAATCGCCGGTTGGCGCTGTCATCCAGGCTCCGCTCGAGCCATTGGCTGGCGGCGGTGTTGGCCGTGTTGGCCTGAAGCGAGATCACAAACCGGGCGAGCCCGCTGATCCGCTCCGCGCGCATCGGGTTTCGCTTGTACGCCATCGCGCTGGACCCGATCTGCTCCTGCTCGAACGGCTCGAGCAACTCACCCTCGTGCTGTAGCAGCCGGAGATCACCGGCCAGCTTTGCTGCCGACTGGGCAATGCCACTCAGCGTATCCAGCACGGCACTGTCCGCTTTCCGGGTGTAGGTCTGGCCGGTAACCGCAAAGGACGAAGAAAAGCCGAGCTTGGCGGTGACCCGCCGGTCGAGCTCTCTCACCTTCTCGTGGCTGTTGCCGAAGAGCTCCAGGAAGGAGGCCTGGGTGCCGGTGGTGCCTTTGCAGCCCCGGAGCCGCAGCGTCTCGATCCGGCGGCTCACTTCCTCGACGTCGATGGCAAAGTCCTGCATCCACAGCGTGGCGCGCTTGCCGACCGTGGTGAGCTGGGCCGGCTGAAAGTGGGTGTATGCCAGGCAGGGAAGCGCGGCGTGCCGGGTGGCGAACCGCTCCAGCGCGCCAAGGACCGCGATGAGTCGTCCGAGTAAGAGGCGCAGGCCGTCTCGCATTACGACCAGGTCGGCGTTGTCGGTGACGAACGCGCTGGTGGCGCCGAGGTGCAGATAAGGCCGGGCGGCCGGCGCCTGGTCACCGAAGGCGTGAATGTGCGCCATCACGTCATGGCGGAAGCGCCGCTCGTAGCGAGCCGCCAGATCCAGGTCGGCATCGTCCAGGTGGGTCCGCATCTGCGCTATGGCCTGCTCCGGGATGTCGAGACCGAGCTCCCGTTCCGCCTCGGCGAGCGCGAGCCACAGCCGTCGCCAGAGTCCGATCCGGTGCCGCTCGCCCCACAGCGTTTGCATGGCGGGCGAGGCGTAGCGAGACCCGAGTGGGGAGCGCCAGCGGTCCTCGGTCATCGAAACAGCAGATCGGTAAAAGTGACCTGGCCCTCACGCTCGACATAGATCCGAATGACCTGTCCCGGACGAACGTTGAGGAGGCTCGAGACTTCAGCGGCGTTGCGCACCGGCGTCCGGTCGATGGCAAGAATCACGTCGCCCGGCTGAAGTCCGGTGGCACGGCTGACCTGGGGAGAGAGACGGAAGATCAGGGCGCCCTGGTCGCTCCGGATGGAACGCTCCGCCTGAATGGCCGGTGTCACGTTGATCAGTTGGAGTTCCTGCAGCACGGTGATCTTCTCGGCTGTCACCGTCGGAAGGTCTCCGGTGACGATCCGCCGCGAGGCACTCCCGCCGCCGCTCCGCACCCCCACCTGGACGGCGTCGCCTACGTGCAGGTCGAGCTTCACGGCCTCCCAGTCGAGGTAGTTCCGCAACCGCCGCCCGTTGGCCTCGACCAGCACGTCACCCCGGCGCAAGCCCGCGCGAGCTGCGGGACCATCGGGTGCCACGCTCGCGATGACCACGCCACCCTGACTCTTCCATTCGCGCATGGCGCCGGCACCCTGAACCTCGAGACCAACCCAGGCGCGCCGTACCGACCCGCGCTTGATGATCTCGTCCGCCACCCGGACGGCTCGCTCGATCGGAATGGCGAAGCCCAGGCCGACCGAGCCGCCGCTGCTGCTGAAGATGGACGAGTTGACGCCGACCACTTCACCCAGCGCGTTGGTGAGCGGTCCACCCGAATTGCCTGGATTGATGGCGGCATCGGTCTGGATCATGTCGAGGTAGAGACCGGTCTGGTCGCCACCGCCGGGGAGGATGTTGCGTTCGGTGGCGCTCACTACCCCAACCGAGACCGACGGTTCGGAATTGCCCAGGAGGTACGCGTAGGGATTCCCCAGCGCCACGACCCATTCGCCGATCATGAGGTCGGTGCTGCGACCGAGGGCCACGGTGGGGAGGTTCTCCCGATCGACCTTCAACACGGCGATGTCGGTGAGCGGATCCTCTCCCACCACGGTTGCCGGGAGGTCACTCCCATCCGGGAGCGTCACCACCACTCGCTCGGCGTTCGAGACGACGTGCTGATTGGTGACGATGATCCCGTTGGGCCGAACCACGAATCCCGTCCCGCTGCCCTGCACGACACGGGCGCCTTCCGGTACAAAGAACAGGTCGAAGGGGGAGCGGCGCTGGGCCTGTTGCCGCGAGGTCACATTGATCGAGACCACCGCCGGGGCAACCCGGTCTGCCGCGGCAACCAGCGCCGTCCGGCGTGACGAATTGGTGGCATTCTGCGCCTC
Source organism: Gemmatimonadales bacterium (assembly GCA_036559785.1). GTDB lineage: Bacteria > Gemmatimonadota > Gemmatimonadetes > Gemmatimonadales > GWC2-71-9 > CAVVWJ01. The sequence goes on along the minus strand of DATBSM010000159.1, from coordinate 1,522 downwards.
GGCCACGCGGGCCGGGGTCTGGGCCCCGGCCGTGGCCACACGCATCGGGGGAATCTGTTCGGCCCCGCACCCGGCCAATGCCAGGGTGACGGCGAGGACCGACGGGCTACGCCAGGTGCAGCGCGGCATGTTGCTCCCGGGCGGGCTCGGCGAAGACCTCGGGCGGATACACCACGGCCGCAAAGTAGAGTCCCTGGGGTGGGGCTGGAGGACTGGTGTCAGCGTTGTCCTCACGGCGGAGCAACGCAGCCATGTCCTCCAGCGGTCGGCGCTGGAGCCCGACGTCTACCATAGTGCCGACGAGCATCCGCACCATCCGCTGAAGAAACCGATCAGCCTCAATCTCCAGGGTCACCCCTCGGTCGTCGATCCGCCGGCTCCACTCCGCGTGGATCACGCGGCAGCGATAGTGTGGCTTGTCGGTCTTGGCCGCAAAGGCGCGGAAATCGTGCTCGCCCCGTATCACCCGCGCGGCTTCATGGATTAATTCGAGGTCCAGCGGCTTGGCGAGCGCCCACTCGAACTGGCGGCGAAACGGTGAAGCCGAGGCCTCGTCGAGTCCAATGCGGTAGCGATAGCGGCGCGAAAGAGCGGACTTGCGGGCGTGAAAGCCTGGCTGCATGGAGTGAACCGATTCCACCCAGCAGTCACCCGGCAGTAGCGCGTTGAGCGCGCGTCGAAGTGCGGAATCGGTCCAGCTCGCTGGGGCACTGAAGCTGACGCCCTGGCCTATGGAATGGACTCCGGCATCGGTTCGCCCCGCCGCGTGGGCCACGGTCCGGCGCCCAAAAAGGCGTTCGAGGACGCGCTCGACTTCAAGCTGAACCGAGCGCCCGGCGGGTTGCCGCTGCCACCCGACAAAGCCGGTGCCGTCGTACTCTAGTGTGGCGAGGAAGGTCCGGCTCATCGGCCCGGAATCTAGTGCTTTGGGATACCTCGGGCAAGCCACGCAAATGCTTGTCACGATTGACAAAAGCGGCTCTGGCCGGGTACAATTTTTTCCCCTGCGCCACTCCCGTTCGCCAGGCTTATTCCCGTGACTCTCGACGCCCCACTGCGCTTCGCCATCCAGCAACTCGCCCTGGGCGCGTCACTCGACCGGGAGGCTACCGCGGCAGCTTTCGGGGTGGTCATGCGGGGAGAGGCCACCGCCGTCCAGACCGCCGCGCTCCTGATGGGGCTCAGGACAAAGGGAGAGACGGCCGACGAGGTGGCTGGAGCGGTGCTGGCGCTCCGCTGCGCCATGGTCACACTGGAGACGAGCGATCCGGGCCTGCTGGTGGACACCTGCGGCACTGGTGGTGGGAAGGTTGGAACGCTCAACATTTCCACTGCAGCCGCGTTCGTGGTTGCCGGCGCCGGCGTCGCTGTCGCCAAGCACGGGAACCGCAGTTACACATCACGATCCGGGTCGGCCGACGTCCTGGAGGCGCTGGGGATCGACATCAACCTGCCGCCGGCCGCCGCCGGGGAGCTGCTGCGATCGATCGGGCTCACCTTCCTGTTCGCGCCGACCTACCAC
>DATBSM010000158.1:0-6827 GCA_036559785.1 Gemmatimonadales bacterium | reverse complement strand
CGGGGGTCAGGTCGGCAAAGGCAAAGTCCACCGTACCACCCGTGGGAATCCCACCGAAGATCTTGTCCTGCCGGATCCAGCTCATGCTGCTGGCCCAGTCGCCCTGCCAGCTACGCCCATGCCGCTGCGCGATGCTGATGGCGCCGAGGTGGGCCTGCTGCGACTCGGGCGACTCGGCTAGCCACAGCACCTTGCCCCCGTTCTGGGCGTACCAGCGGAGCTCGTCGGTCATCGTCTCGACCACGACCAGGTCGGCCGAGAGATCCTCGGTCAGTTCGTAACCCATGGCAGCCAGCCGGGCGCTCAGACGGGGAAGGCCCGGGGCCGAGACCTTGAGCGGCCGGTCGGATGTTTCGAGCCGGGGGAAGAAATACAGCTCGTGATGGTTGCGGGTTACCAGCTCGCCCGAGGCGCTGAGCAGGCGCATCTCCAATCGGGCTCGCACCGCCTTCTCCACCCGGGGCACCTCAAAAACGGCGGTGCCGAGATTGGTGAGCTGGGCCCGCTCCGGTATGATGCCCTCGAACCTGCCCCCGATCTCGGGCCACTGGTCCAGCTGCCACTCCAGCCGTGACCCGCGCAGATCGCTGGATGAGAAGTGCGAGAGCGCCAGCTTCACCTCGCAGCGCTCGCCCTCCCAAAATGCGATCCGCTCCCAGTCGGTCGGCACGATGGCATCCGGGCTGTTCACCTGGCCGATGACGTCATAGTAGGTCTTCGGGTTCCGGCACATGTCGAGCAGGCCATTGCTCTCCCAGTGCACGTCGGTGAACTCGGCGATGACGTAGCCGACGATGCTGGGATGCCGCCGCATCTGCTCGATCTGGTACTTGAGCGCGGTGAACTGCATCCGCTGGCTGGCCGCCGAGAGGTCGGAGAGGGTCGGAAAGACCTTGTCCAGGTGAAACGCCTTGAAGCGCTGCTCGATCCCATGGGGATAGACCACTCCATCGCCCCATTCGATCCCGGTCTCGAACCACCACGGCTCCCCGCCGTAGCACTCCTTCAGCTTCCCGACGTCGGGGAGACCCCAGTTGCCGAACTCGGAGACCACCATCGGCTCGCTGCCCCGACGCCGCACCTCGGGCGCCTGCTGCCGCGGCAGCGGATTCCAGGGATCCTTGATGTACTGCCGCCAGGACTCGATGCTCTCGTACACGTGGGCAAACGTCCAGGGAGGCCGGCTGGCAAAGGTCTGGACCCAGTCTTTCCACTTCCGGTAGTGATCCGGCATCGCGTAATAGTTGTGGAAGTCCTCGATGTCGGTCACGACGTGAAAATTGGTGAAGCAGGGCGAGTTCCCCACCACTAGCCGGTGGGGGTCCAGCTCCTTGAGCTCGGTATACATGTCCGCGAGCCAGGCGCGGTGCCCCGCGTTAACCGCCAGGTCCACGCCCCAGTTCTCGTTCACGATGGTCCAGATCACGATCGAGGGATGGTTCCAGTCCCGCTCCACCATGCCGATCATCGTCTCCCTGGCCCTGCGCTTGGCGGCTTCGGTCAGATCCTGCCAGTTGGGAAGCTCGGTCCAGATCAGAATCCCGGCCCGGTCGGCCGCGTCGTAGTAGCGCGGGTCGGTGATCTTGATGTGAGTGCGGAGCAGGTTGAGTCCCATGTGCTTTGCCTTGGCAAACTGGGACTCCAGCTCCGGGTCGGAGAACGGGGTATAGACCAGGTCGGGGTAGTAGTCCTGGTCCAGCGCTCCGCGGACGTAGAGCACCCGGCCGTTGAGCAGGAGGTGCCCTGACGGCGACGTGCCGATGGTGCGCATGCCGAAAGTGGATGAGACGACGTCCAAGGGCTCGGCCCGGTCATCACTGCCATCGAGCAGGGATGCCTGGACCTCGTAGAGGTTCGGATCCGTGGTATCCCACAGCATCGGCTCCGGAACCGGGATGGTCAGCTCTTCCTGATCGTTCCCCGACGAGACCACGAAGCGGTGGCGCCGCACCTGGCCCCGGGGGTCGGTAAGGTTGAGCCAGAGGCCGAGTGGCCGCTCGGTGGTCCGGCTGAGCGTGACGACCACCCGGACCTGCTCGCCCGGCACATCGGGAGTGATCCGAAGACGGGTAATGTGGGTGGCCGACCGGCGCTCGAGGTAGACGCTCTGCCAGATCCCGCCGATGGGGCCGTACCAACTTTGCTTTCCGTGGGGGATTTCGGCGAAGGTGAACTCGGGCAGGAAGTCGGCGTCGTTGCCGGGGTCGAGCACCCGGACCACCAGCTCGTTCGGACCATCAACTCGGAGCGCGGCGGTGACATCGAGGTCGAATGGCAGGTACCCGCCCTCGTGCTCCCCGACCTGGACCCCGTTGACCCACACCGTGGCGAAGTAGTCGATGGCGCCGAAGTGAAGGAGGGACACGGTTCCGACCGCCTGACCACCCGACCGACCGACCGCCACGAAGTGGCGCCGATACCACGCCACCCCGCTGTAATCCCTCAGGTCATCGAACTGCGCCTGCCAGGGACCGGGAACTCTGATGTTCCGGGCAGCGTCGTCCTGGAGTGTGTCGATTGTCAGGCTCTGCTTGGGATCCGGAAAGAACTGCCACTCACCATCCAGATTGATCCGCTGGCGATTCACTAGCCACTCCGAAGGGGCGCACCTGGGGGAAGACGTAGAGCGTGTAAGAACAGCACTACCGGCGGGATTTGCAAGATCAATGGACGACCCCACGGATCACCCGGCGCCGCTCGAGCCAGCTTCCCACCGCTGCCCCAACCAGCCCGAGCGCGGCCGCGGTGCCGGTCACGATGGCGATCTGGTAGGCGAAGATGCCGGGCTCGGTGACGGTCTGGTCCATGGGTCCAGGCCCCACCATCCAGGCGGCCAGCGGGCCAACGGTTCCGTCGAGCAGGCCGACGATGATCGCGGCGGCCAGGCCGTCGCTGAAGCTTCCCCGCCAGGAGCAGAACGCCCCAACGGCGAAATAGATCAGGAGGGAAACGGCCCCGAGCCGGGGGTAAGGAAAGCCGAGCGGCCGGCCGGTCAGGGCGCCCATAACGTGCATCAGCACCAGCACGGCGATGCCGGCGAGGATGATCGGCAGCACCCGTCTCACAGTGGCTCCATCGTCATCTGGTCTCCTGGGCACTAGCTGGGGCGAACCGCGGGTATTGCAGCACGACTAAGGTGTATCAAAAGGGTTCGTTCATCAAGATGGCACGCTAGTTTTCACCGCTGCAGCCGGCTCCCTCAACCGAGGTCTCAGTCATGGTGCCCACATTCGTCGCGATTGGCCTGGTGGCCGGAGTTCTTTCCGGGTTGTTCGGGATTGGCGGGGGTATCCTGATCATCCCGGCCCTCATCTTCCTCGCCAAGTTCTCCACCAAGCTTGCCATCGGCACCTCCCTCGGCGCCATGCTGCTGCCGGTGGGATTGCTGGGTGCCTACGCCTATTACCAGCAGGGGAACCTCAATATCAAGGCCTCCATGCTGATCGGGCTCGGCCTCTTCGCCGGCGCCTATGCCGGAGCCCGCCTGGCCCAGCAGATTTCGGCCCCCACCCTCCAACGGATGTTCGCCGTCTTCATTCTTATCATGGCGGTCCGGCTCTGGATCGAAGCCGGGAAAGGCTGAGATGACCACCGACGACAGCGTCGCCCAGATCCGGCTGACCTCGACGGCGTTCGAGGACGGTGGCCGCATTCCCTACCTCTACACCTGTGAGGGCGACGATATCTCTCCGCCCCTCCAGTGGAGTGGAGCACCAGTCACGGCCCGCAGCTACGCCATGGTGTGCGAGGATCCCGATGCACCCCGGGGCATCTGGATCCACTGGGTCCTCTACAACATCTCCGGCGACACGGTGGAGCTGAACAAGGCGGTGCCGACCCTGCCCGAGCTCCCGTCCGGGGCCCGGCACGGGCGGAACACGGCGGGTGACATGGCGTATGCCGGTCCCTGCCCCCCGCCGGGCAAGCCGCACCGCTACTTCTTCCGACTCTATGCCCTCGACATCTCGCTTAACCTGCCGCCCGGCGCCAGCAAGGCTGAGCTGGAGCAGGCCATGGGTCAGCACATCCTGGGTCAGGGCCAGCTGATGGGGACGTATCAGCATAGGCCGTGATGTAGAAAGCGTGAGCGGGAATTGCTGTATTTTTCAGAATGCATCTCCTCCGACTGACTGAACACGGCCTCTACTGCGAGGCGGGCGATTTCTTCGTCGACCCGTGGGAGCCGGTGGACCGGGCCGTTATCACCCACGCCCACGGCGACCACGCTACCTGGGGCTCGCGGGCGTACCTCACGTCGGCCGAGGGGGTCGGGGTGCTGCGCGCGCGGCTCGAGCCCGGCGCAACCATCCGCGGGGTCGGGTACGGGGAGCCGCTCTCGCTCAACGGCACCACCGTGTCGCTCCATCCCGCGGGCCACATCCTGGGATCGTCCCAGGTCCGGATCGAGCACCGGGGTGAGGTCTGGGTGGTTTCGGGCGACTACAAGACGGACCCGGATCCGACCTGCACCCCGTTCGAGCCGGTTCGCTGCCACACCTTCATTACCGAATCCACCTTCGGCCTTCCGATCTATCGCTGGCCCCCGCAAAGCGACGTGTTCCAGGAGATCAACGCCTGGTGGCGCGCCAACGCGGCCTCCGGCACGGCAAGCCTCCTCTTCGGCTATACCCTGGGCAAGGCGCAGCGGCTGCTCGCCGGGCTGGATCCCTCGATCGGGCCGATCCTCACCCACGGCGCGGTCGAGCGGATGACGCGGGCGTACCGCGAGGCCGGTATCGCGCTTCCGGCCACGCAGTATGCCGGCACCGCCGCGGAGCGGGCGGACTCGACCGGCGCCCTCGTGATCGCACCGCCCTACGCGGGCGCGTCGCCCTGGGCTCGCCGGTTCGGGGCCCACTCGACCGGCTTCGCCTCCGGCTGGATGATGGTGCGCGGCGCTCGCCGCCGGCAGTCGCTGGACCGGGGGTTTCCTCTCTCCGATCACGTCGACTGGCCCAGCCTCCTGGCCGCCGTCGAGGCAACCGGCGCCGCCGAGGTGTGGGTCACCCACGGCTTCACCGGGCCGGTCGTGCGCTGGCTTCAGGAGAAGGGACTCGATGCCCGAGCAATCCAGACTCGCTTCGAGGGAGAACGGGACGAGCCCGAGGCCAGTGAGGCGGTTGAGGAGGTGGAGGTAGGGCGGGTGGGCAGCGGGGCTGCGGGGCAGCAGAGTGAGTTGGCGCTGTGAAGGCGTTCGCTCGCCTGTACACGGCGCTGGACGAAACTACCGCCACCAACGAGAAGATCACTGCGCTGGTCGAGTACTTCAGGAGCGCTTCACCGGCCGACGCCGCCTGGGCGGTGCACTTCCTGAGCGGCCGGCGCCCCAAACGGCTGGTCTCAACCCGAAATCTCCGGCGCTGGGCCGGGGACGAGGCTGGCCTTCCCGATTGGCTGTTCGAGGAGAGCTACCACGAGGTCGGCGATCTGGCGGAGACGATCACCCTGCTGCTTCCCGATACCGCGGAATCGAGCGAGCTCCCGCTGGCGCATTGGATCGAGGAGCGGCTGCTCCGTCTCCGGGGTGAGGACGACGACGTGCAGCGCGAGTCGATGGTTGCGGCATGGCGGGAGCTGGACCGGCGGGAGCGCTTCGTCTGGAACAAGCTGATCACCGGCAGCTTCCGGGTGGGTGCGTCCCAGCGCCTGGTCGTCCGGGCGCTGGCGGAAGTGAGTGGGATCGAAGAAGGTGTGATCGCGCACCGGCTGATGGGCGCCTGGGATCCCACGGCCGAGTTCTTTGAGCGGCTGATTGCGCCGGATACCCGGGACGCCGACGTGAGCCGGCCCTATCCCTTCTTCCTGGCCCACCCGCTGGTGGAGGCACCCGCCGCCCTGGGCGACCCCGGCGAGTGGATCCTGGAATGGAAGTGGGACGGGATCCGGGCCCAGCTGATTCGGCGCGGTGGCCGAACGTTTCTTTGGTCCCGGGGCGAGGAGCTCCTGGCCGGACGGTTTCCCGAGATCGAGGCCATCGGTGCGCTGCTGCCCGAAGGGACCGCCATTGACGGCGAGCTGCTTCCCTGGGCCGACGGCGCGCCCCTGCCGTTCGCCCAACTCCAGCGGCGGATCGGCCGGAAGAACCTGGGCCGAAAGATTCTGGACGAGGTGCCGGTGGTGCTGGTCGCCTACGACCTGTTGGAGGAGACCGGCGCCGACGTCCGCTCGCTGCCCCTCCGCGAGCGCCGGCGGCGGCTCGGCGCGCTGCTGGAGACGCTGCCCGGCGAGCGCCTGATTCTCTCCCCCACCGTTACCGCCACCGACTGGGAGTCGGCCGACGAGGTCCGGCGTAGCGCGCGCGAGGTCGGCGCGGAGGGACTGATGCTCAAGCGGTGGGCCAGCGAGTACGGCGTCGGGCGACGGCGGGGCGACTGGTGGAAGTGGAAGGTGGATCCGCTTGCCGTGGATGCGGTGTTGATCTACGCCCAGCCGGGGAGTGGCAAGCGCGCCGGCCTCTTCACCGATTACACCTTCGGCATCTGGGAGGGAAGCCATCTGGTTCCCTTCGCCAAGGCGTACTCCGGGCTGACCGACGAGGAGATCCGCAAGGTGGACAGCTTTGTTCGCCGGAATACGCTGGAGAAGTTCGGGCCGGTGCGAACGGTGAAGCCGGAGCTGGTCTTCGAACTGCACTTCGAGGGCATCCAGCGCTCGAGCCGGCACAAATCGGGGATCGCGGTGCGGTTTCCTCGAATGGCGCGCTGGCGGACGGACAAGAAGGCAGAGGAGGCGGATACCATCGAAACGGTGAGGTCGTTACTAAAGACGTAAGCGGTGAGCGGTAAGCGGTGAGCGGTGAGCGGTAAGCGGACGTGTGTTCCCCAGCG